>JBILXT010000693.1:0-2598 GCA_044378235.1 Planctomycetaceae bacterium | reverse complement strand
GGTCATCACCGGACAATAACATCGCTCGACGACGTTCAAAGGCGGCTCGTTCCAGAGTCAGTACGGACTCCAGATGAGTTTCCTCGGCCTGCGCTTCGGCCACTCGGTTCTTCATCAGGTTCTGTTGGCGCACGAGTCGCTGCAGATCGGAATGCAGTTCGGTTTCGCGAGCTGCCTGATGGCGAACAGTGGTTTCGAGGCTGGCGATTCGACTGCGCAGGTCACTGCGACGGCGTTCGACTTCGCGAAGCTGATCGTCCACTTCCGACAGCGCGGCATCGGCGGCAGCGACTTCGGCTTCGGCAGCGGCCTGTCGAGATCTCAGGTCCTGAACAACTCCAGCCGATTCCTGCATCTGTGCGACAAGCACATCGCGGACATTGGATTCACGGCGGAAGTCATCAGCGGCGAGTCCGACCCACAACTGTTCCAGTTCCGTCGAGACAGCTCGGTAACGAGTCGCACGCTGAGCCTGAGTACGGACGGTACTGACCTGTGTCTCCACTTCGTCGACAAGATCCGACAGACGAACAAGGTTCGTTTCGACACGCTCCAGACGCTTCAGTGCTTCGGTGCGTTTCTGTTTGAAGCGACTGATGCCAGCGGCTTCTTCAAAGATCAGCCGTCGATTGGCCGCGTTGGACTGCAGAATCTGATCGACTCGTCCCTGTTCGATAATGCAATAGGTGGCTGCTCCGGCCCCGGTGCCCACGAAGAGTTCACGAACATCTTTCAGTCGGGCGGTGTTGCGGTTAACGAGATACTCAGAATCACCCGACTGCCAGATTCGTCGGCCGACGGACACTTCGTCCATTTCGACCGGAATAAAGCGGCTGCGGTTATCGAAGACCAGAGTGGCTTCGGCAAACTGGGAACCAGTACGGCTGGCGGATCCGTTGAAGATCACGTCCGTCATGTCTTTGCCGCGAAGACTCTTGGCACTCTGGTCCCCCAGAATCCACTTAATTGAGTCCACGACGTTGCTCTTTCCGCTCCCGTTCGGCCCCACGACGCCGGTAATACCGGCAGCGAAGTCGAAGATGGTGCGGTCGGCGAAACTCTTGAATCCAAAGAGTTCGAGCGACTTGAGCATTAACCGTTATCCTTGACCTGTGTGTCGTCGCAGAAGCAACGATTCAGGGTACATGTCATTCCAGGCAGTTCGTGTTCAACGCCAGCTGCCAGTTCAATTATGAGCAGACCTGTTTATTCCGTAGGTTCCGAAAGGCCACTAACGGAAGATTTCTTTTTGCCGAACAAACGTTCTCTGAGGGACGTCTTTGGTGCTTCAGCCTCTGACTCCTCAGGAGCTTCCGATTCTGCTGACGTTGATTCTTCTGAGGACGATTCCTCTGACTTCGAGTCTTCAGGCTCTTTGCTGGTGACCGACGCCTCTGAATCCGCATCGTCGTCCGAAGTCTCTTTTGTAGACGGTTCTGATTCCTTCTCAGCGGCTGGCCCGTCTTCTTCGCTCGGCTTTGATCCCGCTGGATTCCTGCTTTGCTTCTCGTCTTCCTTCCGAACTTCTTCAAAATTCAGATTCATCAACTTCTCATCAGATTCATTTTCTTTCAGCTCGTCTTCATCCAGTTCGTCGAAGAGTTCGGGAATCATCTTGGAGTTACCAATTCGCTTCACGTCTTCTTCGTCAGCAGGACTTGGGCTGTCAACATTCTTTGTATAGAGACGACCAGCCTGAGGCAGGCGATCGATACCGAACTGGCCGACAAAATTGTGCTGCTGTTCCGCTTCGATCATCATCTGGACGATGTCCGGATATGTCGCACCCAGCTTCCCGCAGGTTCGCAGGATGTCGATCATCCGATTGGGCACTTTGTGACGCTTCGGTTCGGCATTCAACTGATAGTAAATCACTTCCACTTCATGCTGTCCGGTTTCGCCCATGATGCGAATACTGCGGCCAGCGTTCAAAACAGCTGGAAGTCGCAACGCCTGCTCGGTACCAAAGAGGACGATTTCCGGAGCACGGCGGCGAGTCACGTGAACCATCGGCTCGCCCGTAGAATCGATCGCATACACGATAAAGCGGTTCTCGAATTCAATGGGATTGAGCGATGGATCGTGAGAATCCAGTTCTTTCAGAGCACGGAAGGCACCATAGCGAGTTTCCAGCGCTTTCTCACTCATCAATTGACGCAGGGCCAGAACGGCATCGGCATCGTCCACGACCGACAAAGCGACGAGGGCGTAAACACGAAACGCGGGTTGATCGCGAGCTGCCTCGTGCAGAACCTCGACGCCTTCAGCATTTCCGAGGTACGCGAGTGACTGAGCCGCCTGGAAACGAACATCGAAACTGTCGGATTCCAATGCGTCAGTCAGAAACGGGATCGCTTCATCACCGATGGCTTCCAGCTGCAGAGCTGTTGGACAGGCGGCAACACCCGACACGATGTTCTGACATTTTTCCACATCCAGAATATCGCGAGCCAGCATCTCCATGCGAATTCGCCGAGCCACATCAGACTCATTCAATGCGAGACTGCGGATCACGGCCTGATAGCGAGGAAAGTTGTTGATGTACTGGTCGTGTGTTTTCAAAACGACGCGAGCATCGTCCTTGGCCTCGGCACAGGT
>JBILXT010000287.1:0-9344 GCA_044378235.1 Planctomycetaceae bacterium | reverse complement strand
CACGTTTGTTCTGGAGTCAACCCCCGTCGTGACATCCGCTCCAAAGATGTCGTCGACAATGGACTGCACAGACTCAGCCCCAGCATTCTTAAGGTACACAATCCGATCCCTCGGCGAATCGACCTCCGGCGCAAACGGATTGTTTTCTTTGATCACTTTCACGCGATCTGCCACTTCCTTCTCTTCCGCTGTGTCACTGGAAGATCGGTTCGCTTTCTTTTGTTCGCGACTATCCATGCGTCGAACCTGTATCAAACCACGCACTGTCTGATCCATCGGCGAATAGAGTTCCAGTGTCAACGGATTGTCTTCTTTGATCACTTTCACACGAACAGCCACGTCCTTCTCGCCATAGACAGAGACAAGCAGCTTCTGGACCTCTTCCGCTGTGATCTCCGGCTCCGGAATCTCCATCACGATCCGCGCTGGCTTTAGCTCGTCGACCGGCTTCAAGTTCAGGTGGTCAACGACCGGCGGTTCCAAAGCCAACGGATCAACCGGTGGCGGCGATGCAGGTGCGATTGGCGATTCATCCGACGGCGCTGTGGGCGAAGGCAATGGTGTTGCGGCTGAATCCTGTCCCTTCGCGGTCGGCGCGACAAGACTCAACAGCAATAAGAACCGAATCAGGTTTATCATGAGTTTGCCCTTTGGGATTTGTTCTGATGTTCTGTTCTTACTCTGGCTGAACAGCACCAGTTTGGGAGAGAAAAGAACGGCGTCCTGCGCCGCCGGTTGATTTAGTCTCATCCTGCAGTCTTCAGTTTACCGCCCAGCCGGAGGCGCCGGCTTTTGTGCTGCCGGCGCCTCCGGCTGGGCGGTAAACGATTAAATCAAAAGTCTGCTAGCCGTACCGCTCACAGCTGATCTCCTTCCATACCTTCAATCTGTGATCGAATATTGATCAGTTCGGCATCGCTGCCGTCGTCCCAGTTGAGTTCTTCCGGTTCCAACACCGGCTTCGAAACCGGCACCGTTTTCTCGATGACCGTATGTTCCTTCGAAGTTGACTCATGGGGCTGCTTCCACATGGCATAGCAAGCGATCAACATGACTCCTGCAACGGCCGCAACAACATTTCGAATCAAAGCCTTCGACCGCGGCCGGCGAGATTCAATGGCCTGCAGGCTCTGCGGCAGAGCATGTATGTCAGGCTGGCGGAAGTGAGTCAGGCATTGCTCCAGCATCTCTGCAATTTCCGTCGCCGACGAAATTCTCTCCGCGCGATTGCTCGCATGCAGCCGCATGACGAATCGTTCCAGCCATTCCGGAACGTCACTCGACACTTGTCTCAGCGGTCGGGCATCCGCCTCGCAGACTCGACGAAGTATCCCGTAACTTGATTCAGCGCGAAACGGCGCTCGGCCTGTGGCCATGGCATAAATCACGCTGCCCACGCTGAAAAGATCTGATCGCTGATCTATCGCGTCTCCTCGAGCCTGCTCGGGTGACATGTATTGCGGCGTACCGGCAATGACTCCGGATTTCGTCAGCGACGCATCATCGACCGCGCGAGCCAATCCGAAGTCGGTCAGCATCACTCGATCCACACCGCGTTCGAGCAGAATATTGGCGGGCTTCACGTCACGATGAACCAGTCCCTGAGCATGTGCTGCAGCCAGCCCTCGCGCGACCTGAATCGCGATGCGAAGTGTTTCGGCTGTCGGCAGCGAACCTTCGCGATCAAGTCTCTGCTGAAGCGATTCACATGCCAGAAACGGCATCACCAGGTAAGGCAATCGGCCAGTCGATTTGACCGAGTGAATCGGCATCACATTCGGATGCAGAATTGCAGCCGCGGCCTGAGCTTCTCGTTCGAACCGTTTTCGAGCAGCCCCGCTGACTGCCAAATACGGTGACATGACTTTCACTGCAACAAATCGATTGAGTTCTTTCTGCCAGCCTTTGAGCACCACGCCCATCGCTCCACGGCCGATGACTTCGCGGATGTCGATGTCTCCAAGCCGACCAATCGAACCCTTCTCATCGGTCGGTTCCAGAAACTGGACGGCGAAGTCCACGTCAAACGCATCATCATCAGAACCATGAGCCACATCGCTGCGAACATCGTTGACCCCGGACAGCGACGAAGAAGCACGCATCCAGATCACATCATCAGCTGCCAGCATCTCCAGTTTCTGTCGACAGGAATCGCAGTCCGACAAATGCCTGGCAACAAATCCCTCATCAACTTCGCTAAGCAGATCATTCAGCACTGCGCGAAGCTGTTCGTCCATCACGTGTACGTCGTGAGGGACGTTTATGCTGGATTTCTGTGGTTCGTTGTTGGATGCGAGTGACATAGTGACGCTTGTTGATTTTGGCTCAGATCTTAAGACAGCACATCAAAAACCTCTATTCTCCCAACTCTTCAATTTTGGCCCGGATTCGTGCCATGATTCGACTGCGAGACATGTAAATCGCTCCGCGCGCGACACCAAGCTCGGAAGCAACGTCTGCCGCATCGCGACCTTCGATCGCGGTTTGCCAGAACGCCTTCCACGACTGTTCGCGAAACTCGCGACGGATCTGTTCGGCGGCGAATATGAACACTTCTCGATCGTATTCCTTGCGGATCTCGTCATTCATCGAATCCTCACCAGGAACCTCGGTAAGTCGAAGCAGGAAATCGGACCCTCCCTGCCCGGCCGGATGACGCCTCTGATGTCGAAGGAATTTCAGCATCGTGTTACGTGTCACGCCGGAAAGCCAACGTCGGAAAGAACCTTCTGCTCCATCCGGATTCCAGTGATCCAGCGTCCGACAAAGACTGAGAAACACCTGCTGCGTGATGTCTCTTGCATCAGCATCCGAGAAACCTCGCCGGTTCAGCATGCGCAGCAGAAACGGCTCGTAGACTCCGACAAATTCCTGCCAGGCCAATTGATCTGCCGACCGCTTCATACGGGCAATCAGAGCAAGATTGGTTTCCGGCAACGGCACAAGAATTCCTCTGACATCAACAGCGTAAACGTCGTTGTTACAAGCATATTCCCGCGAACGACGGACATCTCACAGTTGTTTCGCAGAATCTGGCAAATCGTGTCACAGTTTTCTTCGTAACCACGGAACACACGGAATACACGAAAGGACAGCAATCGTCTGAGTGACTTCAACGCGATTCTTTCGTGTGTTTCGTGTCTTTCGTGGTTTACTCAGCCTCACCTTGGTCCTGGTTGATCAGTCGAGACACCGGTATGCATAATTCGAACTCCGGTGGCTGCGAACCGCTTCCCGTGAATTTCGGGGCACATTCGTACTTTTCTCCGGCAGAAACTGCCTCTGACCGGCGTTTTCTGCCGACCATTCTTTGCCTCATCGCATTCGTCTTGACCTCACGTGCGGACATTCCATAGAAGCAATTTCCGGCTCAGTTCTCCTCTCTCAAATCCTCTCTTCTCTCTCCTCATTCGACCTCCCGCAAGTCACGACGAATGGCTGAATTTCTCAGGCATTCACGGAATGCGGGCGCTGATCCTCTCACAGAATTAATCCTCTCTTAATTTCTCAACTGCCGATCCATGCATCGCTGTTTCTGGCAATACCTCCGCTGCATCTCAACGACTTTGCATCTTGCAAAATCGTCGATCGCTGCGCGCGAAAACGAGAAGTGGCGAACGGTCTGTGTGATGTTGATCTGCCTGATGTTTACCGGTTGCCAGGCATCGAACCACTATTACGCCGCTGACAGTGTCTGGGGGCAGAAGATGCCCGAGACTCTCCGACTGGCGAAGCGAAGCAATCCACAAACAGTCGACTTGTCTCGACTGGCGAGCGGAACCGGCGGCAGTGAAACGATTGGAGTCGGTGATGTTCTGGAAGTCCAGATCGCTGCAGGTCTCACCGAAGATGATCAATCAACCATGGCTGCTCGAGTGGCCAACGATGGAACAATCTCATTGCCAATGATCGGCGTTTTAAACATTGCCGGCGTTGAACCACAGGGTGCAGAATCACTGATTCGCGCAGAAGCGATTCGCAGACAGCTTTATCACAATCCAACGGTCACCGTGACTGTCACTCATCAACGGATGAATAAAGTGCGAGTGCTGGGAGCTGTCAAAGCTCCGGGACTTTATGAACTGCCTCCAAACGCCAGTGACGTCGTCAGTGCCATCGCGGCGGCTCAGGGTCTGGAGAAGGACGCTGGGCAGCACGTTGAAGTTCGTAATCCCTATCGAGCGACCGCGACCGAACGTCCGGCTGTGGCCGGGATGAATAATCAACCATTTTCAAATGCCAGCAGCGCAAGCGTCAGCAATACAAATACGGCGGGCTCGGCCGAAAATGGCATGAACTCGTATTCGATCGATCTGATTTCAGCGGCCAAAGCCGGTGATGGTCAGTACATCGTTCAGGACGGCGGAGTTGTGATGGTTGAAAAACGAGATCCTGCCCCGATCTATGTCGGAGGACTCGTGAAAGCCGCAGGAAGATATGACTACCCGATCGGCCAGGACCTGCATCTGCTGGATGCCATTAATCTTGCCGGCGGCATGTCGAATCAGTTGGCCAACAAGATCTACGTTGTTCGTCCGGTTGTCGGACAAAAAGATCCAGCAGTTATCGAAATCAGTTTTCGCGATGCCAAACGCAGCGCGGACTCCAATATTCTGCTGGGGCCGGGCGATGTCATTCAAGTCGAACAAACTCCGGGCACAGTCTTCATGGAGGCACTGAATCTGATTCGGTTCGGGATCTCTGGTAACACAGCGTTGTTTTGATCTCAGCAAAGTAACACAGGCGGACAGGATGTCAGTTCCCGACGGACAATTGCTCGGCATTCAGGAAACTCAGAATGCCGCCGCAACCACGCTGCACCTGATCGTTCGCTTCCTGCGAACGGTTCGGCTGCGAAGCGGGATCCTGATCGCTGCGCTGGTGGTTTCCGGTATCGCCGGGGCGGCCTGGTACATCATGGCGCAACGGATTTATCAGTCGAATGCATCGCTGTTGATCGTTCGCATCGGCACCGGAGTCACCGAAGACACCGCTCAGAACAACGGCAGTCCCAACAATGACATGCCAACGTTTATCGAAATCATGTCACGCGACGAAGTGATCTCCCGCGCATTGAAACAGCTGCCGGAAAAGTATCGAGTCGACTTGAAGGGCTATCCGGAGACTCAGTGGATCCGACTGATCCGCGACAACCTTTCCGTCTCATCTGCGTACGCAACAAACCTGTTGGACATGAGCTATCAGTCAAAGGACCCCAAGGCGGCCGCGGCTGTGTTGGCGCATATGCTGAAGGCTTACAAACAGTTTCTGGATGAGACTCATCAAGGCTCGTCGATTGATAATCTTCGCATGTTGAATGAGAAGCTAAGTCAAATCTCAGACCAATTGGATTCGCTGACCGAACAGCGACTTCAACTCAAAGCGTCTGCCCCGGAACTGGTTGACACCGGTGACAAGACAACCAGTCTGAGCGTTGTCTCGGAAACGATTAAACTGCTGGCCACGGAGTACGCCGTTGCTCGTAAGGATAGTGAAGAATCTCGTACAAAAGCAGCCGCTTTGAAGCGCGCCATCGACAATGGCGAAGACATCCTGCAGTTCGCTCTGGAAACGTTGGATTCTGCAGGTCGGCAACTGATCGAGAACTCCATGGGTCTCGGCAGCACCGATGCTCTGCACGTGCAGCGAATCAATCAGGAGCTTCTGGATCTGCGTTCCGAACTACGCGACGCTGGTCTCAAGTACGGCGTCAATCATCCAAAGATCGTTGCTCTGAACGATGAAATCATGGTCAAGGAATCCTATCTGCAGCAACTTCCCGCACTGCAGCGTCAACGGCTGGATGAGATGGCTCGTACGGAGCTCGGCCCACGACTCTCTCAGTACTTGAACCAACAATTGCAGAAGAACGAACAAAACGAACAAGCAATTGCAGCGCGTTTAAACGCCGAGCAGGCGAAAGCCCAGATCCTGACGCAGACGCTGACACGGTTGTCGGACCTCGATCGAGAAATCGAACGGCTCTACACTCAGCAAAGCGAACTGCAAAATCATTCCGATGGAATCAGTCTGAACAAAGATACGTTTATTCGCACCGAGATCGCCAGTAAGCCTTCGGTACCGACTCGCCCGGTTTCTCCGCGACTCGCGACGACAGGGATTCTGTCATTGATGATGGGAACGATCTGCGGACTCATGATCATCTGGGTCCTGGATATTCTGGACGATCGCTTCCGCACACCGGAAGAGCTGAAGATGCAACTGGAAACCCAGGTGCTCTCGATGATTCCTCGTCTGGATGAATTGCCGGGCGAAGGCTTCGAAGCAGTCATGTGTCACACTCGACCACACTCCAAAGAAGTGGAAGCGTTTCGATCACTGCGAACCAGCATTGAGTTCTCTCCACAGGAAACAAATCGACTCGTTTGCACAAGTACCGAACCAGGCGATGGCAAGACCACGGTTTCGTCAAATCTTGCTGTCGCGTTTGCTCAGTCGGGCCGCAGGACTTTGCTGATCGATGCCGACATGCGTCGTCCGGGACTCTCGACTTTGCTTGGACTGCGGGATGACATCGGGTTGTCTCGAATTCTGCGTGATACGGAGGATCTGGCAGAGTCGATCGAAAAGAACCTGCGAACCTCGATCGTTCCTGGTCTGGATGTGATTTCCTGCGGACCTCGACCAGTCAATCCGGCGGAGCTTCTGGCAGCCGATCGATTCTCAAACCTGCTGGCGTGGGCAGAAACTCGCTACGAACAAATCATCGTCGACGCACCACCGGTTCTGGCTGTCAGCGATCCCGCAATCGTCGGCCGACTCGTTGATGCCGTGGTACTGGTTGTTCGCCCTGATAAAGATCGTCGCCGCATGGTGATTCGCGCGACCGAAACGCTGCGTTCACTGGGCTGCTCATTGCTGGGCGTTGTGGTCAACCATCTGACAACAACCGATGCCGGCGGCTATGGATACGGCTACGGTTATGGATACGGTTACGGCTATGGATATGGTCACGATCAGGAGCCGGAACAGAGCGAGCCATCAGAGATAAAGTCTTCTGAGAAAGACGTCGCTCATACCTTGTCGATGCTGGCGGCTGGTTCAGCTTCTGAAACAACAACAGAGTCGACTCGCCGCGCGGCCTGACTTATTACCCCGGCTTTTAATCTGGACGAGGCACTTATTTGAGATTTGAAATTTGAGATTTCAAATCTCTTGTCGGCGATCTGAAATCTGAAATTCCGCGAATCCCTCATGTCACGACGTTCTCACTCTTCTCGAAAAATCGTCACGGAAACCGCGAGGTTTACTGGCGTTTCTTCGTGGAAGATTCCAGATCGTCCAGTTCTGTTGTGGCTCACCGATGCAATTCTGGTCGCACTGATTGTTGTGTTTCCGTTCATCATGGGTGGACGTGAAGCGTGGGGACATCGAATCCTGATCACGTTGGCGATGGCCCTGGGATTCATTTGGTGCCTGCATCGCATTCGGACCGGTGGCAAGCTGGTGCTGCTCTCGCTGGAACCTTTGATGCTGGCCGGGCTGCTGCTTGTCTGGCTGCAAACGACTCCAATCTCAAACAGCGTTTTGCATCAACTGTCTGGTGAATACGAACAACTGCTACCCGCCCCCTCGGGAATCACTGCGGACTCAGCAGATCAGCCTGCATCATCGATGTGGACATCCGCCAGTCTTTATCCAACGGAAACGCAACATGCGTTGCTGATTCTGGCATCGTACATTGTGATTGCTGTCGTCGCGGCCCAGCGTATTGCGAATGAACAGGATTGCCATCACCTGTTGAAACTGGTGGGAATCTCCGGACTACTGATGGCTGCGTTTGCCGTTGTGCAGCTTGCCACGTCCAACGACTACTTCTTCTGGTTCTACAGACATCCATACACAGGAACGCGCGAAGTTCTTAAAGGCGCCTTCACGAATCGCAATCACTTCGCTCAGTTTTTGTCTCTATCGATTGGACCGCTGATCTGGTGGATGCTGGTCGGGCGGACGACAAAAGACTCGGCTGGCCCTGCACGTCGAGCGAGCCCCGGACCTGCTCAGGGCAGTCATTCGAGCTTTGATCGAGTCATCGATCCCCGCCTGATTCTGCTGATCTGCGCAACCGGCGGTGTTCTGCTCGCCATCATGCTTTCGCTTTCTCGCGGAGGAATGATTTCAGCCGGACTCGCCTGTGTTGTTTGTTTGGCGGGCCTGTGGAAAAGTGGACGAGTTCACGCGGCGCTGGCTTTTGTCATGTTGGGTCTTGGCGTCATCGCTGTTGGCGGTCTGACAATTTTTGGCAACGACAGCGTGGAAGAACGAGTTGCCCAGTTGGCCTCCGGCGATGCCAATCAGATCGACCGACTGAATGCTCGCCGATCCATCTGGAATGCGGACATCAAAGCGATCAAAGCGTTTCCGTTTCTCGGCACGGGCGTTGGCAGCCATCGTTTTGTTTATCCGCTGTACATGGACGATCTGGCAAAGTTCCCGAACGTAACATTCTCTCATGCCGAGAGCTCTTACATCCATCTGGCTCTGGAAACAGGACTTTGTGGCCTCGGACTTCTAGCCATCGGTCTGCTAATGTCCGTGGGACGTATCATTCGTAACATCTTTGTGAGCAGCGAAACCTCAAGAATTGCGATACTGACGGCTATCTGCGCGAGTTTGATCGGTGGGATGTTTCACGCCGCGGTGGATTTTATCTGGTACGCTCCCGCGATCGTTGTTACAACCATTCTGCTGGGAGTGGCTGGTCTGAGACTATGCACCGGATTCGCTTCTCGTCGAAGTATTCCGATTCCACGTCTCGGCTGGTTTGCGATGGGAGCCGTCTGCCTCTTTGCTCTGTGCAATGCTCAACCGGATCTGCAACGTCGTGTCGCCGGGGAACGGCTGTGGTTTCGATACCTGAATGCCGACTTCGATGCTGCAGTCGCTTTTCATGAAGAACAGACGACGACAGCCGATGCTGATGATGCACTGGAGTTGATGACCACTTCCGATGAGTTCTCGTCAAACTCTGATCTTACTAATGAAGAGTCGTCGACAGAGACAACGGTCAGCCACAACGACGCAACGGCAAATTACGACTCAGACACGATTAAGCCGGCCTTTCATCAAGCTCGTGCAGAGTCTTTACGCGATCGCATTCATCTGCTGCTGGCATCGCTCAAAGCGAATCCGTATCAGGCTGAGGCCAGTCAGGAATTGGCAGCCACATGCGTGGAACTATTCGACGTCCTGCAGACAACGAGTGACAATCGCATGTCACTGCCGCAGATTCGCGATGTTGTGCTGACGACAGGTTACGAATCCGACAAAGAGATGATGGTCTTTCTCAAGCGTGCCTTCGGATCCTCCATGCGGTTGCCTCT
>JBILXT010000692.1:0-2602 GCA_044378235.1 Planctomycetaceae bacterium | reverse complement strand
AAGGTTCCCACTTGCAGTTGTTGCTGTATTCGGCTCTGTTGAATTTCGTCGTCGGTCATGTTGGCGTACTGACCAACAAGTGCGTTCTGCTCGAGGTTCAGGCGGGCCGAATTGCCGAGGTTGTTGCCATTTCTCAGAGTCGCTCGATCGCCGTAGAACCACGTCAAACTGTCGCCAGAAAGTTTGACTTCTCCAGCCAGCAAGGTTGTCGTTGTTCCATCAGGAATGCTGTCCAGCGATTCGGAACTGTTCAGATACAGCAGTCCGTTGTTGTCCACGTCGATGGGTTTCTCTACGCTGTGATGGACGCCGGCATAGCTGCTCTTGCCATTAGAGGAAGTCGCGTCCGATGGGCACGCTAAACCGGAAACGCCAGCGACAGACAATGGTGACAGTGATGGCAATTCCGGCGGCCCCTGCATCGGGTCGTAGAAGGACTGATCGCCGACATCCGACATCCCCATCGCACCATCGAGCGATTCTTCTGGCATAACGTCGGTTAGAGCTTCGGCCTCGGTTGATTTGGCCTCCTGACCAGTTGCCAACGATTGCTGATACTCGTTCCATCTCTGCAGATTTTGAAAATAGTCTGTTCGAACCTGAGGCTCACTGAATGACAATCGAGGAATGTCGAAGTCGATCTGACGATGCACGCCTTCCTGCCCGAGAAACGGCAGCAACTGCGGAATCCAGCCAACGCGATAGCCCGGATCAGTCGCCGTTTGAGTCTGTCCAACCATCCCTGTTTCGATACTGCGGATCGGCCCCGCGAGATCGACGCAGCCGGGGGGAAGAACGGAGTGCTGCTGATGATAACTCCGAAAGGCAACACCAATCTGCATCAGATTATTCAGGCACTGCGTCTTTCGGGCGGCTTCACGAGCCTGCTGAACCGATGGCAACAGCAGGGCGATCAGGATGGCAATAATCGCAATCACGACAAGGAGTTCGAGCAGTGTAAATCCACGTTGGCGATAATGGAGACCTCGTCGATCAAGCATCACTAGAACTCCTCAAGTGCCGAAAGGTCTTCGCGATTACCGAGATTGGCGTAAGTCTTGAGGTTAATGTTCTCACTCAGAAATCGCACAGAGCCGTCGGCGAACACGAACTGAGCACCTCCCGTATGTTGACTGCTGTACCCGCTTGTCGCAGTATCCGAAGGGGCGGGAAGTGGAGCCATTGGACCACCGCGAGTTGTTCTTGAACCGCCGATATCCCAGCCGGTGTTGATCGCTACGCCGGTGTTTCGAAGAGTCGCCATGGTGCCGGACATCCAACCCAAATCCTTGAAGCCTGGAGGGATAATCTTTTCACCGGCTAAAATCGTATTGGAAGCTCCGTCACGGATTTCCTGATATCCAATTCCACTGTTCAAAAACAACAGCCCGTTGTTCTTCATGTCAATCGCTAAGTCTTCACCGCCGAAACATCCGGCATAGCTGGAGGCCCCCACAGATTGTCGGTTGTCGGACGGACACTGAAAAGAGGGAATCGTTGCCGCGCGGGATCCGGAATTCACCGGGGCATACACGCTTTCGTTGAAGTTGATATTGCCGAACAATGACGCCTGTTCCAACGACGGAAGCAGTTGAACCAGCCAACTCATATGATAGCCCTCTTCAAGATTGCGAATTGGGCCTGTGAGATTCACTGTTCCCGACGGCATCATTTCAAATGCCATTTCATACGTATGCATGGCTATGCCGAGCTGCATCAGATTGTTCTTACACTGCGTGCGTCGAGCGGCCTCGCGAGCCTGCTGAACGGCCGGCAGTAACAACGCGATCAAAATCGCGATGATGGCGATGACCACCAGGAGCTCAATCAGCGTAAAACCGCGTTGAAATTGCAACCTGCGGCTGGCTGCTGGTCTCAACGCGAATAAAGAACCGAGTCGGCCGGCAGATGATGATTCCGAACCGTTGTCCTGCAAGACATCTATGTTCATGGTGTTAATTTCCTGGTTCGTGTGACCTGATAAGGAATTTCATTATTGGCCGGATAACGTGAAACCACTGTGCAGGTTCCATCCTGAACTTTGATCGTCACCTCGGCCGTATTTGTCTGATGAATGCTTCCCGCGGGGATTTTCCATGTCATTCCTGTCCACGTGGGATCCGCGGCATGCGAGGTTGCCGCCAGATCGAGCCCCGCTGCGGCCAGCTTCTCTGTCTGCATATGCAGCACCTGCTGACGTGAATGCCGACGATCGCTCAACGCTCGACTGACTTGCTGAGCAATCAGCCCGGCCAGAATCATGAGCACGACCAACGCGACAATCGTCACAGCTCCGCGACGCGATGGCCCTGCCATTCCTGACGACATCAATCGCTTGTTCGTTAAGCCGCGACCGTAGGACGGCCTTTTCAGGCCGTCGTTCTTCCTTTCGCCACCGGGTCTACCTCGACGGTTTACCAGCTTTTGCACTACAAACGTCGCACTTGAGGCTGGAAGCGAAGTAGTGCAAAGGCCTGAGTCCACCGGGGTAAACCCGGTGGCGGAGTCTGTTTGAGCATTCAAGAAACCTGAAGGAATCTTCTTCATGGCGTGACTCCTCGCAGCATGATCTCCACCAATCCCGGCTTTGCAATCGCCGAAT
>JBILXT010000691.1:0-2603 GCA_044378235.1 Planctomycetaceae bacterium | reverse complement strand
CGTGGCCAGCCGGAATAGACTTCTGGAGATTCTCGGGTTGATCTTCGGCGGAGCCCACATCTTCTACTCGAACTATGAAACCGTCTCTGAAAAAGTCGCCGCAGAATCTCTACGAATCCTGCAACGTCACGATTGATGCAGGGAATCCCTGAACTCTGGTCCAACATCACTCTTTGGTCACGACTTCATCGAGATTCAACAGCACTCGAGTAACCGCAGTCCACGCCGCCACATCAGACGCTGCCACGTTGGCAGGCAAATCCAGTTTTCCTTCCGAAGAACCAGTAGCCAGCTGAATTGCATTCTGTTCGGGTTCGGACGCGAAGCGATCTTTCTGCTGCTGAAGAAACGCGAGCAGCGTCTCGAGTTCTGCGGCGGATGGGTTTCGTGCCGTGCAGCGTCGAAACGCGTGAACAATTCTTGTCTGATCATCGCCGCCCAGCGAAACCATCCGCATCGCGAGAGCTCGACTGCATTCCACAAAGAGGTCTTCGTTCAGAGTCGTCAAAGCCTGGATTGGCGTGTTCGAACGAACTCGACGCACGCACGCGGCGTCCCCGCGAGGTGTGTCGAAGTTCTGCAACATTGGATACGGCACGGAGCGAAAGCGAAACGTATACAACGCACGTCGATAGCGATTCTCACCAGTTTCGGTCGTCCAGGTCTTGGGGCCATAACTCGCTGGCGGAAGAAACAGAAAATCCGGAGCTGGCGGATAAACCGGGGGACCTCCTACTTCGCGATTCAACAAGCCACTGACTGCCAGGGCCACGTCGCGAACGATTTCTCCTGACAACCGAAACCGTGGACCGCGCGCCAATAAACGGTTCGAAGGATCTGTTTGGTAAAGTTCTTTCGTGACATGCGAAGACTGTCGATACGTGGCTGAGTTCGCAATCAGTCGATGGATATGTTTGAGACTCCAATCATGATCCATCAACTCCACCGCCAGCCAGTCGAGCAGCTCCGGATGCGACGGATACTCGCCCTGAGTTCCAAGGTCTTCCGCCGTTTGAACAAATCCGGTGCCGAAGTACTCCTGCCAGATGCGATTGACGATCGCTCGAGCTGTTGTGGGAGAACGTCGATCGGCTATCCATTCCGCCATTTGCAGACGTTCGGGCACTTCCGAGTTCGCCAAAGGATTGAGAACGCTCGGAACACCAACCGTCATTTCATCCGCTGGCTTCAGAAAGTCTCCGCGAGTCAACAAGTATGTCGGCCGCCGCACTGCACGCTCATGAAGTACCAGTTGAGTTTCGCCGTGCGGATGCTGAGCCCAGAGTTCTTCAATCGCGGTATTCGTCGACGCAAACTCCGGTCTTGTCGTACGCCAATAGCTGAACATCTCAGTCCAGTCATCTGATGTGCGCTGCTCTGGAGTTTTTTGGGCGGCGGCACGCACTGTCGTCGGCACCATGTCTGCGACGGGAGACTCCCGATCCGTAACGCTGAAGCGGAATCGTCCGGGGTTGTTGTTCTGGTTATCATCGCTGTTCCATCCGCCGTGCATCTGCACGAGCTTGAACGACAAACGAAATCCCGATTCGCTGGTCAGAGGTGTTTCCGGTACAAACACGGCATTTCGGGGCACATTGCTGCGTCCCGGCCCCGCATCAATACTCCAGGCAGTCAGGTTGTCGCCGTCGAACGCCTTCTCAATTGGCCCCGTGATTCGTTTCTTGTCGGTCTTGTCGTAATAGATCTTTGCGAGTTCTCGCTCCTGCTGCGGGCTGACGTCGGCCGTGGCCTTTACGAACTTGACGCTTTGCTTTCTCCCGGGATCCGACAGCGGAGCGACATCGACCTGAAACTCGGTGATCGCACACAAGCCATCAACGGCGCGCCCCGGGCCGCCGTGAGGCAGATTAGAATCCAGCAACAGCTCAAGGCGAAAACCTGTCAGAGTCTTCAGCTCAGTGTTGCAGTCAAAAACGGTTGTGTGCTTCGTCGGTGCATATCCCTGTGCAAGCACGGAACCGTCGCTCAGCAGATAGTGTTTCTGTCCGCCGCTGCTGTCCAGCTCCGGCCGAACGACGGACCACGGATTCGTCTGTTGAGCAATCTCTGTGGCCCACGCATTCATCTGTTCGCGCCACATTGGATGAGCCTGCTGCAGCTCCGTTTCCAGCCGTTCAATCTCGGTCAGCAACACTTCTCGCTTTTGCAATGCCGCCTGAGTGTAAACAGTCGCTTGCGCTTCGTCGCAGTTATTCAGGAACGCGAACATCCGATAGTAGTCCGTCTGGCTGATCGGATCGTATTTGTGATTGTGGCACTGACTGCATTGGATGGTCAGCCCGAGCATTGCCTTGCCCACAGCATCCATGCGATCAAACATGGCCTCCATTCTGAATTGCTCCGGATCAACACCGCCTTCTTCGTTAATCATTGAGTTACGAAGAAAACCGGTGGCGACAAGCTGATCCTGTGTTCGATTTGGAATCAAATCACCAGCCAGTTGCTCTTTCAGAAACTCGTTGTACGGCTTGTCATTGTTCAACGAGCGAACAACCCAGTCGCGATAAAACCAGACGAACCGTGGCTTATCTTTTTCAAACCCATCCGAATCTGCATAACGCGCGGCATCCAGCCAATGACGT
>JBILXT010000034.1:0-32575 GCA_044378235.1 Planctomycetaceae bacterium | reverse complement strand
TGTTAACCGAGCCTGACGCTGCTCCGGTGTTTCAGCCTCAGGAGTGACTGAGGGTGTTGTCGCAGCGGTGTTCTCTTCCGCAATGTTCTCAGTCGCAGTGTTCTCAGTCGCAGTGTTCTCAGTCGCTGGAGGTTCTTCCGTGACTTCCGCTGTTGAAACGGTCGCAGTGACGGTTTCAACGCCTGCAGGTTCCGTTGTCGAATCGCCAGCAGCAGCGTTTCCGTCCGAGGTCACCGATTCTTCTGTCGCATCCGATGCTTCTGTGGTCACAACGGATTCATCGACTACTGGCGAGCCCGGAGTTTCGTCCAGCGAGGCCAGCGGAGCGACGGGCTCAACGGGGGGCAATGGTGGCTCCGGGGCTGGCTTAACGACTGGAGCAGGAATCGCAATAGGAAAATCGACAGGGATCTGGCCTCCATGTGTCTGCACAGCCTGCAGAATCTCCTGACGTGCATCGGCCAGATCTTCGGCGGCCAGCACCGCGCCGTTGTGAACTATTGTCACAGGACCGTGTTCAGAGAATCCCGACGAATGAGCAATCGGCGTTGAATACACCTGAACGCTTTGCACGCTGCGAGTTTTGACGACAAGCAACAACAATACGATCAGACAAATAGGGACCGCTCCGGCGACCATGTGTCTCAGGCCGAGACCATCGCGTCTGGATTGAACAACACTGTTGCGGCCGAGCATGGCGTTCCCCGCCCACGCGATCAGCTTGAACACTCCCAGCACCACGATAATGGAGACAGGAGCCATCACAAACAGTGCAAAAAAGGAGATGCCGACGATAGGTGCTGCCATGTTGATGCTGACTTGTCGAATCGACAAAAGACGGGGCCACTGACAGAGATCTTAGGATATCAAGTTTTATGAATTTCAAGCGATCAACCGGTACGCGTTAACGTCCAGTTTTCGATCCTTACGCTTCCTGAGTCACTTGCCGACCGACAACAGGATGTTGAACCTGAGCCAGCACCGGTGCTGCGGGGGTAGTTCCGGGAGCTGGTGCCAGCCAGCGTTCTTCCTGAGGAGTCCAGCCGGCTGATAACTGAACAACTGCAGAAATTGCCAGAGCCCAGGTGGCTCCTAAATTGTTTGGAAAAGGCAGCACCGCGGTCAGAATAAATCCGAGGAACAGGCTGACGAGCGTCGACGAAATCCGGAACCGAGCACTCCGGAAACTGTCGGCCTGCCACCACCAACGGCGAGCGACAAACAACAGAGAAAAGAACAGCATGTATCCGGCCATCGTGGGCAGGCCCTGAGCATCCACGATGCTGATGCGACCCAAACGACCACCATTGAAGATGCCTGTGCCTTCCGCATGCAATAAACGAACATCGCCGAACATCAGGAAGCGTTGCAAAGCAAACGCGGCCGCTCCAACTCCCATCCCGATCGCGCCCTGGAACAACCGGCGAATAAAGGCATCGCCCGATTTTCCTTCCCAGAACTTGGCAGGAATAATCAAGCCTACAGCAGCCAGCAACGTCACGACTCCGAAGAACGCCACATCAATGACACCCGGCAGTAAAGGTGTCGCCAGATGAACGGCGGCCGTCACCAGAATTACAGCGGCTAATGAAATCGACAACGATGTGGTGATATCAATCATCCGCTGCGATGAGGGAATTTGTCGCATCGTTGCTGGAGAATAGTTTCGAGCCGCGATCATCGCGGCCTGAGGGATCGGCGGAGGACCGGGGTTGCTCATCACAACCGGCTGAACTGTTCGCGGTGTGACCGCCGCCTGTCGTGCGGCTGCAGAGACTGGTGGTGTGCCATTTTCAGCGGGAGCAACATTGGCCTCTTGAGCGGCTCGCGCTTCAGCTTTACGTGAATTCTTTCGCCAAGCCACGTAGACGATCAGCAGGATAATCCACTCCCATGTCGAAAGACCTCCACCAGTTCTCAGAATGACCAGAATCAGCAATGCGTACGTCAGCCATTTGACTGGTTCGGGAACATTGCGTCTCCAAAACAAAGCGGCTGACTGCAGTGCACCGAGCGGCTCCGCAGAGGCCGTAACCGCCATTGGTGGTGCAGCAGAAGCCGCAGCTTTTTCCTGACCAATCAGAGTCGTCGCCATTGCCGGAGCAGATCTCTGCTTTACTGGAGCCTGTGAAGCCAGCACCGGCGTTGGCTTCTCCACAGAGAAACCGGATTCCTGAATCGCGTTCCTGAATCGTCGTTCGAGTTCTTCGATCTCACTAATTCGACGGTCCGGATCCTTATCCAGAGCGGCAGCCAGCACCGGACGCAGTCGCTCCGGAAGGACGGACAGATCTGGTTCCGCCGTGAGATGCTTCATCAGGATCTCGGCCGTCGTTTCACCTTCGAAGGGAACTCGGCCGGTGATCATTTCGTAAAGAATCACGCCCGTCGAATACACGTCGACTTCACGACCGTAACGACCTCGCGCGACTTCAGGAGCCATGTAGTAAACGGTTCCCACACTCTGAGTCTGCGCGCTTCGACGGCTTTCTGAGATGTACTTGGACAGACCAACGTCACCAATCTTCACGATGTCAGCGTCGGCGAAAATATTGGCTGGCTTCAGGTCACGATGCACGATGCCTCGATCATGCAGAAAGCTAAGTCCGGCAGTGATCCCTGAGAGCCAGAACAGAACATCCTTCAGCGGCATTCCCTTCGGATGCTCCTGCATCACTTCGTAGAGCCCTTTACCACCAACGTACTCCATCACGATCCAGTGTTCCTTTTCGGAATCCTGTTTCATGTCGAAGATCGTGACGAGGTTCGGATGCTTCAAATTAAGGCACTGAGAAACACCGCGCAGTTCAACTTCCAGATTGTTGTGCAGCAGCTTCAGCGCGACTTCTTTGCCGGCATCGCTGAGCGCGTAATAAACTTCGCCGAATCCACCTCGGTGAATAGCCCGCTTGATGGTGTAGCCATCGAGTGGTTTGGATTCAGGAGCAAAAGTAAACCTCATAAGATTGTTCCGACACAGGCTAAGCTGAAGGATTCAAGGATTGCTTTTCAATTCGAAACCGAAACTCTTCGCCCGAGACAATAGCACCGTCGTTCAGAGTTGCGGAATCCCTCACCCGATCTCCATTAACGTTCATCGCCATTTTGGATCGACACTTCAGTTGACCGTCCTGGCGATAGATCACAATCATGTCCGGCCATTCCGGGCAGCAGATATGGTGATCCTTTCTGGGCCCCAGCAGAACGCTGTCGGTCATCAGGATGATACCATTGACGCTATGGCTTGGACGATGGTGACTTTCAAAATCGATCAATGCAGATCCACTAAGGACACTGGGGATCCGAAATCCCAGACGAACTCGTTCTGCCAGGCAAATAGAATCTCCGGTTCTGAGCAGAGACTGATGAGTGACCGATTTGCCTGAGATAACGGTGGATTGGTGCGGATGGATGAACCAATCTTCCCCGGATCTTTTTAATGTGGCATGCCGGCGGGACAAATTGGCCATCAGGCAGATATCCGCGGCCGTCTGCTCCATAGTTGGGCCGCCGATCAGGAATTCACTGCCGGCCAGCAATTGCCAGGCTCCTACCCCGTCGATCCAGAGCATGTACCGTTCGCTCAGATTGTCGGCCACATTGGTCTCACTGTTCTTGTCGTCAAAATACTTTGGTTCTGCAGGCGGGACGATTCGTCGAGGCACCACCACCGGGCGAGCCCCCAGCGCGGCCGCTCGCATCCAGTTTCGCCACTTGGAAAGACTGCCCTGCATGGTGGAAGACCTGAGATTGTTAATGTAGCAGAAGTCGAAGGCTGATGCTTCAGACAGACTTTCTACTGGTTCTACGGTGACTTCGTTCGTTGTTCGACAATGTGCGACTGGCTGCGGACGATAGCCTTTGGCTTCAGCCACAGGTCTGTTTTGGTTATCACCCCAAGCTGCGGAGCAGCGACGCGGTGCACGTGACGTCGCTGCTTCGCAGCTTCTGCAATCGTTGTCCCTACTCCACGGGCTTGCGCCCGTGGCTATCATTCCTGGGCTGCTCCGCAGCCAATCGCATGTTGATCGCGATCACAAAAAAAGCTCCGAGCCCGAGCGATTGCTGAGCCCGGAGCCAAGTGTGTCCCGGTCATGTTCTTCAATGCTCCGCCATCCGTTGCAGAGGCTCGACACTCTCAACAATGCCGAACCGAATCATTGAACCGTTTCTCGAACTCTTCAGATCGCGTTCTCATCGGACGCTTCAGCAACTTCGCCTTCGGTTTTCAGACCGAAGTGAGAATCAATCGCTCCGACGATATCGCCCGTTGCTGGTTCCGCTGATTCTTCAACGGGAATTCGCCCCAATACCTGGCCTTCGGTTTCCAGCACTGATTCACGAACATCGAGTGCATGGTTCATATCTTTGATCATCTTTTCAACGCGAGCCAGACTGCTGTCATCGATCTCGATGGAATTAATCGTTTCCGCGGCCTGGACCTGCTTCAGTCGAGCTTCCAGCTGAGCGACCTTCACGATCAGATCCTGCTTTCGAGACAACATCGCGTCCAGCTTCTTCTGGTTCGCTCTCAGAGTATCTCGCTGAGCTGCCAGAATCTGATGATCGCGTTTAACGCATTCTTCTGCCGTGCAGAAGGATTCAAATCGCTGAGCCAGATCCGCTTCGACTTCGCTGCGAGAATAAGAAACTGCGCGGTAGGTGAACTTGTCGCGACCACTCTCGAGATCCGATCGCAAAGTCAGGATGGCTGCTTTTTGAGTGTTGAGCGTGGCTTCTTTCTCGCCCAGTTCGCGATCAAGGTCTTTTACGTCGACCAACTGTTCGGCCACAATTGTCATGTGCTTCCGAATTTCCGGCATCAGATTGTCGACTTCGTTGCGAATCCGGTCGAGTTCAAACTCGACAGAGATTTCCGACTTCACGGCTTCTCTGACGTTACCTCCAAAGGTCCGTACATAGCTGACTGCATCTGAACCCAGCAGCATACCGCCTGCAATTGCCGCCGTTGCTGTTCCAACCACAAGCTTCTTTAACATGATCCTTGTCTCCTCACCGTTTGAATCACACGCTTCGAATCACACTTTTTGAGATTTGTCGCGGGTTGTGAATCCGCAGCATGGGGACGTGGTTCGGCGGCCAGAGACGATCATTAGGAGAATTCCGAAGTTTTTTTCTCCGCGTCAAATAATGTGCGGTTCGCGAATGAGGATTTTTTGAACTGCGAATGCACGCCAATTGACGCAAATACCGGCCGTGTTGATTCTCGAAGTGCCCTTTTGAGTCGCATCAGTCCATTCACAAAGACGTCATTGGGCAACCTCATCAAGGGTTTATGGACGTTGTTGAGATCTTCAGCCCTTCCAAATTCTGCCCTCTGCGTTTATTCGCGTCCATTCGTGTCCATTCGCGGTTCAAGACAGAACCGGACACTGACGCGATCCGGCTGATTCAATCAACAGCCAACGCCCATCTGCCAATCGGTTTTTTCTGCATTTTCAGCACGATTGATGCGATCCGAAATGGTTGAGTTTAGCGAACAGGCTGTGTCGACAGGCTGCGTCAATTGTTTCGCGTTTCTGACACCCCTGGGTGTTTTGTGAACTAGGTTTCCGGCAGGCTACAAAAGGTCTGACACTGCGCCTGGGGTGTTCCCGGACGCAATCGACCGACAGCCTGAACAGAATTTGCCCGATTTTCATTGGGAAAAGGTACTTCTGTGAGGTTGCGGAGGAGATCCGCAGCGATCGGAGAGACATCACGATGACATTACAGACTCAGGATCCTCGAACTGCACAGAATACCACTGGCGGCATCAGCAGCCGTCCCGACGGGATGTCAGGGCGTAGCGGGGCCGCACCAATGGGGCGAGAGCTCACGGCGATCGGGATTCTGACAGCCTTCCGTCGTCGCTGGGTGCCAGCTCTGGCCGTGGGCATTCCGGCTGCGTTGCTAGCAACAGCACTGGTCTGGGAATTCATCCCGGCTTCGTTTCAGTCGGTCGCCATTCTGAAGATTGAGCAGAACGATCCGAAGCTGATCAACAACAATGGCGGTGGCCGCGAAACGGACTTCCATTTCTACCGTGAGTCTCAGAAAAACTACATGCTCAGCCGTCAGGTCATTACGGCCGCTCTGCGAAATCCGCAGGTCGCCGAGTGCCCAACGCTGAAACCAATTTCTCATACCGTCGACTGGCTGATGGGCAAGCTGAAAACTGACGACACGATCAGTCCTGAGTTCCTGAAGGTTGTCCTTGAAGGTCAGCATCCTCGTGATCTGGCTCTGATCCTGAACGCTGTGAAAGACGCGTATCTGGAACAGGCCGTGTTCATGTCCAAGAACGCCAAGATTGACGAACTTCGTCGACTGGAAGAACGCTTTGACGAGATCAACAAGCGAGTTGTCGCGGCTCAGGATCGCATCGACAAGCTGGCAGAGAATCTCGGCACGGGCGATTCCAAGACAGCCATCATTCAACAGAACCTGATCCAGGACAATCTCGACGATCTTTCCAAGACTCTTCGTGATGTCAACAGCCGCATCCGTGCTGAAGAAGCCGCTCGTGCGTCGCTGACTCAGCAGGGCGTGTTGCCGAATCAGATCAATGCGGACGGCCTGATGGGACTCGGTGGCGGAGCACTTGCTCAGGCGGCTGAGCCTAACGTTGCCAACAACCCTGCGGCAGCCCTGCAGCGTGAACTGGTTATGTTGCGTCTGAAGATTGCTCAATTTGAAGCTCAGCTCCGAAACCCGGATCATCCGGATCTCAAGAACATGAAGCGCCAGGAACAGCAGATCCTGGTCGCACTTGGTGGCGGCAATCCAACAGCGCCGGGGGCAACGCCAGTTTCGCGCATGGACTACCTGATTCGTCAGCGAGATCAGTTGATTGCGGATATTGATCAGCAAAAAGAACGTCTGGCCGAGTTCAACTCACGCACGATCGAGCTGGAAGCGGAGAAACGTAAGATCGAGACTGACATCAAGCTGCGTGACGAACTGCGAGTCACCAAGGATCAGCGTTCGATTGAACTTTATGCTCCGGACCGTATCACTGTTGTTCAGGATGCAAATATTCCGGAAAAGCCGGAAGTGAAGAAGAAAACTCAGCTGTCTCTGCTGGCCGGTATGGCAACTTTGGGTTGCATCGTCTGCGGATTTACTCTGGTTGAATGGTTGTCGTATCGCATCGGTGCGGCCACCGATATCTCCGGCGAAGTGGGCCTGCGACTGGTCGGAACGATTCCGTCACCGGATCGTGGCGGTCTGCTTGGACTTGGAATCTTCGCGGGCAAAGTCGATTACGACGAATGGAACCGTGCGGTCACTGAATCCATGGACGTCGTGCGTACATTCCTGATGCGTCATATCGATCCCGCTCGTCCGGCATCGATTCTGATCGCTGGTGCGTCTGCCAACGAAGGAAAGACAACTGTGTCCTGTCAGCTGGCCGCAAGTCTGGCTCGAACAGGTAAGCGAGTTGCTCTGGTTGACTGTGACTTCCGTCGTCCTTCTGCTCATCTGATGGTGGAAGGACAGCAGGGCCCGGGGCTGAGTGAATTTCTGCGTGGCGAGAAGACTCTGGACGAAATTCGTCAGCAGACACAGGCTCCAGGTTTGTCATTCATCGGAGCCGGCCAGGTGGATCAGCGAGTTCTCCAGTTGCTGGCGGTTGACGGTGGACTTAATCTGATTCAGCAGCTCAAAGCTCGTTTCGATTTTGTCATCATTGACACGTCGCCTTTGCTGTTTGTCGCAGAGCCATCGATGATCGCCCAGAACGCGGACATCGTGCTCCTGGCAACTCGCAAGGATTACAGTCGAGTTCAATACGTGATTCAGGCACGCGACTCTCTTCGAAGTCTGCAGGTTCCATTGCTGGGAGCCATCATGGTCGGTGCGGATTCTGACTTCCAGCGTCAGACGTATGGATATCAGCAGGAAGTCGTACGAATGGTGCAGTAGTCAGAGTGTTCAGGAGTGAGCGGGACGGCGCTAGCCGCCGGTACCTGTCAAGAAACTCACGACGACACCCGTGGCTAGCGCCATTCGGCTCACAGGATGAAAATTGAATTAAGTACCGACATGACTACTTCCACACCACAACTCGACGGCACATTCACGGTGGACGTGGAAGATTACTTTCACGTGTCCGCGTTCTCGTCTGTGATCCAGCCGGAGAACTGGGATCACTACGTTTGTCGAGTTGAGCAGAGTACTCGGACGATTCTGGAACTCGCGGCAAAACATTCGACTCGAGGAACATTCTTTATTCTCGGTTGGGTGGCCGATCGTTATCCGCAACTTGTTCGTGAGATTCAGTCGGCCGGTCATGAAATTGGCTGCCACAGCTATTGGCATCAGTTGATTTATGAGCTGGGGCCAAAGCGATTTCGCAGCGATCTTGTCAAAGCTCGCGATTGTCTGCAGTGGATTACCGGCAGCCCCGTGAAATTGCATCGAGCCCCCAGTTTTTCCATCACGGAAAAGTCTCTTTGGGCACTCGACATTCTGATCGAGGAAGGCTTCCAGATTGACTCGAGTATTTATCCGGTGCATCACGATCGCTACGGAATACCGGGTTCTCCAAAGCTGCCGCACATTATTGCCACGCGGGCCGGGCAGATTCATGAGTTCCCCGGAATGACGTGCAAGGTCGCTGGCCTGACTGTACCCGTTGGTGGTGGCGGTTATCTGCGATTGTTCCCATGGGCCGTGACATCAAGACTTCTGCGACAGATTCGCAAAGAGCAACGACCGCTGAATGTCTATCTGCATCCATGGGAAGTGGATGTGGATCAACCCCGAATCGCGGCGTCACTGAAATCACGGTTTCGACATTACCAAAACCTGAAAACGATGGCTCCTAAACTGTCAAAAATGCTGACGGAGTTTCGGCTCGGCACGATGACTGAGGTTCTGATTAAGTCCGGAACCAGTGGCAAAGACATCGTGATCAGACATTCGGAAAAATCGCCGGACACTGCCGTCAAGAGTCTCTGACTCTGTTGGCAAACCCGGAATGAGAACAAGAACGAGTCCGCAAGGAACGAGAGCCCGTTGAAGAAATCCATGCGTCCCAGCGTCCTTTACATTACTCATCGAGTTCCCTGGCCACCCGATCGCGGTGATCGAATTCGCACGTGGAATGTGTTGCGCTATTTGTCGACTCGGGCGAATGTGGATCTGGCCTGCCTCGCTGATGAACCTGCCAGCGATGAAACAATGGCGGAACTGCAACGCGTTACCCGACGCCTGGCTGTGATTCCTCACAGTGGCATGTCGCGTTACGTCACGGGACTGTTTTCTTTGTTAACGGGCAACACCGTTACGGAAGGACTGTTCGATAATTCTTCGTTGCGAACTGTTCTTGAAGACTGGTGTGAGTCAGAAGAGTACGACGCGGTGATGGCGTCTTCATCCGGGATTGCGGGATATCTCAAGCGAGAATACCTGACGCGTCCAGCACAATGGGTGGATCTCATCGACGTCGACAGTCGGAAATGGTTTGATTACTCGAAAGCGGCTCGCTTTCCGATGTCGCTGATTTACAAGCTGGAAGGTAAACGGCTGCGAGCTGTTGAGAAGCGGCTTGCCAAACGCTGCGACCAGCTGCTGGTTGTCAGTGATGCAGAACGAGATCTCTTTCGATCGTTCTGCCGGACCGACAAAATCAAAGCGGTGGGGAATGGAGTTGACTCCATCTACTTTGCACCTTCGCGCGATGTTCAGGTTGATGAATGTTCGTGCGTTTTCGTCGGAGTGATGAACTACAAGCCGAATGCCGATGCGGCAATCTGGTTTGTGCGCAATGTTTGGGCTCAGATTCATGAACGATATCCGAACGCCGTGTTTCGCATCGTCGGCAAATCTCCAACAGCTGAAGTGCAGGATCTGGCGAAGGTGCCCGGCGTCGAAGTAACGGGTTCCGTGCCGGATGTTCGCCCATGGTTGCATCGGTCGACATGTGCTGTTGTTCCACTGCATATTGCTCGAGGCATCCAGAATAAAGTTCTGGAAGCCATGGCCTGTGGTCGTCCCGTGATTTGTTCACCGGCACCGCTTAAAGGCCTGACCGCTGAACCGGGTCTGCATCTGCTTCAGGCTGATCAGTCTGCAGAATGGGTCGACGCTGTTTCAAGTGTCTTCGCGGACAAGAATCTCCAGCAGGAACTCGGCATGGCCGGTGCAGCGTTTGTGCAATTGCACCATTCGTGGGATCACTGCCTGTCGCCACTGGATCGCATGCTGGAACGTCGGTCGAAATCACAGAAATCCGAATCGGGGGTGGCCAAATGAAGGGTTTAATCTTCACCTGGCTGCTGACATTGCTGGGCGTTTCTGCATCATTCATTCGTCCTTATCACGGCTTTCTGGTTTACGTCGCCCTGGCGGTGCTGCGACCAGACGCCTTGTGGAGCAGTCATATTCAGGGCGGCCGATTCAGTATGATCGTGGCATCGGCGATGCTGCTCAACTGGTTCGTACGCTGCTGTGGAAACTGGGACCTGGGACCGGCGCGTCGAGTGGTCCTGTTGTTTCTTGCGTACTGGCTCTGGAGCGTATTTCTGGCCATAAGTGCCGATAGTCCCGCGCATGCGTGGTACTTCGTGGAGCAGCAGTCGAAGATCGTACTGCCATTCCTTGTCGGGATTACCACAGTTCAATCCTCGATCGACCTGCGGCGACTGGCCTGGGTCATTGTTGTCTGCCAGGGATACGTTTCTCTCGAACTGAATCGCTACTACTTCAGCGGTTACAACTTCCTCTGGGAACAGGGTTTTGCGAGTCTTGATAATAACTCGATGGCGATCGGGCTCGTGACGACACTTGGTGTGGCATTCTTTCTGTTCTTCTATGAAACGAGCACTTTTCGTCG
This sequence comes from Planctomycetaceae bacterium, assembly GCA_044378235.1. Classification (GTDB taxonomy): domain Bacteria; phylum Planctomycetota; class Planctomycetia; order Planctomycetales; family Planctomycetaceae; genus SXXK01. The sequence continues at coordinate 21,732 of JBILXT010000034.1, read as the reverse complement.
AGCAATCATTGCGGGGTGTGCTGCGTTCATTGGTCACGCGATTCTGTTCTCGTTTTCTCGCGGAGCCATGCTTGCGACCGTGATCTTTCTGGGAATTTCGTTCTTCATCATTCGCAAAACGACATTGCACTATGCCGTGTACGGTTTGGGGATTGTTGTCGCGCTGTTTACGGCCGGGCCGCAGGTTCGCGATCGATTTATGGAGACGTTCGCTCAGGAGAACGGTGTTCGCGAAGCGTCGGCCCAGAGCCGCCTGGACCTGTGGCGAGACTGTATTATTCTGCTGGCCGATGATCCGATCATGGGATGTGGTCCGGACCATTGGCCGCTGCACGCGCATGAGTTCGGCTGGCCGGCGGGCAAAGAAGCTCACAGCTTGTGGGTTCAGACCCTTGTCGAACTGGGCTTTCCCGGCTTCCTGATGTACGTGGGTTTCTTTCTGACGGTACTCTTCCGCTGCTGGTATATGCTGCAGAAGACATTGAATGACGAAGATGCCTGGTTTGCAGATTCCGCCCGAATGACCATTGCGTCACTGATCGGCTTTATGGTCTCCGCGCAGTTCGTCAGCCTGGAAGCGCTCGAAATTCCGTACTACGTCGCGCTGCTCGGAGCCGGCTCATTGGTCGTTCATGCTCGCACTATGCAGGCTGCACAACAGGCGGCTCTTGAATCTGCACCGGCTTTGCCGTCTGCTGGGTTCGCGAACTCGGCACCGGTTCCTGCATTCGCCTATGAGGCCTTGCCGGCCGCAGAGCCTGAACTGGCTTATGCGAACGCTGACGCCTTCGGCGATTCGGGGCCTCGTTACATGAACAGTCCCGAGCGAGATCGTTCAGCCTGGCAGTCAACTTCAGCGGATGCCATTGTGGTTCCCGCACCGATCACAAGTCCAGTTTACTCGACGCCCACACCAACTGTCGTTGCCCCTGCTTTGCCGGACTGGCGAGACATCATCGGTCGTGACTCGGGGCTGGCGCTGAACTAACATCGGGAGGATAAGATGCGTTTAACACAGATTCTTCTGACTCCCGTCATTATGGCCTTGTTAATGCTGGTGGGTGCTCGTGTCTTCCGCGCGCAGCAGTTGCCACTCAATCTGCCGACCGAAACAGTCTCTGGTAGTCGCGTTCATTCTTCGACCCAAAACGAAACCGCTTCATCTGCAAAGAACGAAGCGGAAACTCTGTCGGCGAAAGAGCGAGTCGCTGCGTTCATTAAAGAGCAGGAGCGACGCAAGAAGGAACAGGCGGCGATCAAGCCTGAGCCTGATATCATTTCCGAGCCACTGCCAAAAGAGCCAGAAACACAGCGTCACGTCGCAGCGCTGCACCCGGAAATGATTACGCCTGGAAACTTCGAGTATCTCGGCGCGTTCATGCCGCCGCATATCGAGGAAAATGAGAACTCCTTTGCCTACTCGTCCGGTGTCATCGCGTTTCGGCCGGATCCAGATCGCCCCGAGACGGACACGACTCTGCCAGGTTCTTTGTTTCTGACCGGGCATTCTCAGCATCAGCGAGTCTCCGAGATCTCAATTCCTAAGCCGTTTCTGTCGCGACTCAAGATTGCCGACCAACTGCCTCGGGCGGAGCAGCTACAACCGTTCGCCGATGTCACTCATGGAATTCTGAACGACATGGCCGCCACGCTGAATGGCTCCGAGTTTAGAATTGGCGGGCTACAGGTCGTGAATGAACAGCTGCATTGGACAATCCATATTTATTATAACCCCGGGGAATATGATACAGCCACACACGGGATTAGTTCGCTGAATCTGGATGATTATCAGACAGAAGGTCCGTGGAGTCTGGGCGATGCAAATTCGCGAAGCCCCGAATGTCACTCGGATAAGCATGCGGGCTACATCTTTCAGATTCCGAAGAGCGAGGCCGACAAGTGGTTCGGCGGTCGTTCAATTATCTCCGGGATGTGGACGGCCACGGGCCTGCAGAATTCCAGTCACGGCCCTTCAATGTTTGCATACAGTCTTCCGACCAGTCTTCCGGCGTTCGGTTCGATTCAGGCAACACCGTTAGCGTGGTACTCGATGCAGCAGCCGTTGGCGCAGCATCATGCCGCTGATCGTTGGGGCGGCGGTGCCTGGCTCACGCTGGGAAAGAAGCAGGCCGTGATTATGGTTGGCCAGAAAGCACTGGGACCTGTTTATTACGGTCTGGCTCGTCCGGAAGACTGCGACGAAAACAAGGGCTACCATGGACCTCCGTACGAAGCTCAGATGTATATCTATTCGCCAGCCAGCCTGATCCATGCGGCTCACGGGAAAATGCATCCGAACTCCATTCAGCCCTGGATGCGATGGACGAACGAATCTGAAGGCGGTGGCTTCGATAAGTATTTGTTCCGTCGCTGCTATCGGGATATCAGCGGCGTCGCTTACGACGCGGAGAATTCTCTGCTGTATCTCTGCCAGCCGAATGCCGGCGCGACCACCGATCATCCGTGGCATGCCACACCAATTATTCATGTGTTTAGAATCGTGGATTAGGACGTATGCTGTTCAATTCTCTGCAGTTTCTAATCTTTTTTCCGCTGGTGCTGGTTCTCTATCACCTGCTCGGTCACCGCGCGCAGAATCGCATGTTGCTGGTGGCCAGTTATACATTCTACGGAATGTGGGACTGGCGGTTTCTGTTTCTGATGACGGCCTCATTGATAGTGGACTTTTGCTGTGGTCTGGGGATTTCTCGCAGTACCAACGAGAGAGCTCGCAAGCTGCTGCTCACGCTTAGTGTCGTGGTCAACGGCGGAGCTCTGCTGTTCTTTAAGTACTTCAACTTTTTTGTCGGCAGCGCATTTGGGTTTCTCGAATGGATCGGTTTGCCAGCGTCCTTCGAGGTATTGCAGATCGTCCTGCCCGTTGGGATCTCCTTCTATACCTTCCAGACAATGTGCTACACGATCGATGTGTATCGAGGTAAGCAGGAGCCTGTCCACAGTTTCGCCGACTACGCTCTTTACATCAGCTACTTCCCGCAGCTGGTGGCGGGGCCGATCGAGCGTGCCACCAATCTGATGCCGCAGATCCTGAATCCTCGCAAGGTGACACCGGAAGGCTGTTTCGAAGGGGCTTACCTGATCCTGTGGGGGTTCTTTAAGAAGGTTGTTGTCGCCGACAATTTGTGCCGCGTCGCCGACTGGGGTTTTGGCAACATCGGCGAGCTGAATGTGGTCTCGGCGCTGATCACGATCTATGCATTTGCATGGCAGATTTATTGCGACTTTTCCGGCTACACGGATATTGCTCGCGGCTGTTCTAAGTTTCTCGGCATTGAGCTGATGCTGAACTTCAATGTTCCATATCTCAGTCGTACGCCGAGCGAATTCTGGCGACGCTGGCACATCTCACTGTCCAGCTGGTTCACGGATTACGTGTTTGTACCGCTGGGCGGAAGCCGCGGCAGCAGCTGGACGATCTATCGCAATATCTTCCTCACCATGCTGCTTTCTGGTTTGTGGCACGGAGCGGCCTGGACGTTCGTGGCCTGGGGAGCGTTCCATGCGGCTTTGTTGTCGGTTTATCGCCTGATTGGTAACGAACGAATCAATCGCATCCCGGCTGTGATTCAAACGGTGTTGTTATTTCACCTGGTCTGCATCGGCTGGATTCTGTTCCGTTCGACTTCGTTGTCCGAAGCAGTCCTGTTCCTTGAAGCCTTTACCAATTGGTCGGCATTCTCTTTGCCACCTAAGGCCTATTTGCTGGCTTTGATTGTGCCGCTCGCGTTTGTCGAGCTGATGCAGTACGTCAGAAAAGAAGAGTTTCCTGTGTTCCAGTGGCCAGCTCCCATTCGAGTGGCCTGTTATGTCACGGCTTATCTGACGATCATGGTGATCGGACGATGGGACGCGACCGCGTTCATCTACTTTCAGTTCTGATCAGGAGTCCCGTCGCTCCGCCGACGGGATCCATGCGATACACGACTCCGAAGACAACGAGATTTATAATGCGTCGTTTTATCTCCCCAACTGCTATCGTCACGGTGCTGATCATTCTCGCCGGAGAAACGTGGTTCTGGGCGAACACCGATTCGCTTTCAGGCGCGCCGTTTTTTGAACCAACGGCGGACGTTGCTACGGTCGTGGCGAAACACGATATGCTTGCGAGCTCTGGCGGCAAGATTCTGCTGCTGGGAGATAGTTCCTGCATGATGGGACTGGTTCCGCAGGAGATCGCAGCAGATTCGTGTGTCAATCTCGGAACACTCAGTTCATTTACACTGGCAGGTGTCGAAGCTCTCGCCACCGAAGCCATCGAACGTCAAACACCGCCCCGCGCTGTCGTGATTGCAATGCTGCCGCAGACATTGGCGGTGTCGGAAACTCAGGCGGAGGAGTTCGGTCTGTTGGGGCCTTATCTGGTGGCCTATCATCGGTCCAGCGTCTCGTATTCGCCAGGCATTAATGACTGGCACAAATGGATCTTTCGCAAGCATCAACTGGGACGATTTCCCGCTGAGTTTGGCGGTAAGTTCTCTGTTTTTTGCGAGTCTTTGCATGAGACAAGAGGTTACTTCGAAGAACCAGGCCACTATGATGGTGTGGACGAAATCCGCGACACGGTCGCCTTGTCAGATCTTTCGCGGCGATCATTGGCCACAATTGCAGAAACCTGCCGCCGACGACAGATTCCGCTCGTCTTCTGGCCCTCACCTGTTCCTGATGACTCGGTGAGTCCACGTTATCTGACCGACGCCAAAACGATTGCTGATGAAATCTCGAAAGATCAGTTTATCCATCTGGGACGTGCTGCCTCACCGGCCTGGTCGCCGGAGTTGTTTGGCAGCGTGTCTCATCTGACTCGTCGAGGTGCCGAGCAGAACTCAAGAGAACTGGCCGAGTATCTACGATCGTTGCATCTTCTGCCTCGTAATGAAGCCGTCATTACTCGCCACAAATGACTGAGATCAGCAGAATCGATACGACCGGAAGAATTTGCGTTGCTTGAATTATCGAAAGATGACTTCCGACGACATTATGAGGCTCACCAGCAACGTTCCTCGGAGTCAACAATCACGGCCTACCTTTCAGCATCGCTGGTACGCAGCGGACTGCTCCCTGAGGGGCAGGGTCTTTGACTCAAACGCGAGCTAAACGCTCGAAAATCAGAACTGCGGACGACGTTTCGCCTGCAGCCAGATGATCATGACCAGCGCAGTTCTGAAAGTACAAGACGCCAAAGAAGCAACATGAAACCACTCCGTGATCTGCTGAAGCACTCCTCCGTCTACGCGGTCGGTCAGATTCTGACTCGGCTGGCGTCGGTGTTGTTGCTTCCGCTGTACACTCATTGTCTGACACCAGCTGACTATGGCGTTACGGCGATTCTGGACCTCACCGCCGCGATTCTCTCGCTGATGATTGGCGGAGGAATGGTTTCCGCAGTCGCGCGTTTTCACTTTGACAGTGACTCACCGGCACATCGCGATCGATTGTGGTGGACCGGCCTGACTTATCTGGCGACCACCTCGTGTGTTGTTCTGCTCCCACTTTGGATGGGGCGTCAGGTTCTGTCTGATCTGACATTGGGTGAGAATTATCCGGATGGTGGGCACCTCTATACTTTGACTATTGCCACGATTCTGGTGCAGAACGTTGCTCAGCTGGTTGAAGCCTACCTCAGAGTACTCAAGTGGTCCGGAGTCTTCGTGGCCATCTCCTTTGGACGATTGCTGCTGAACGTTGGCCTGAATGTATGGCTGCTGGTCGGAATGGATATGGGAGTCGAGGGCTTGCTGTTAGGCAACTTCGCGGCGTCTCTGGTTCATACCGTGGCTCTGCTGGTGGTGTTCGTGAAAACTCGCGGAAACTTCCAGTTTGACTTTTCGTTGTCGCTGGAGATGCTCCGGTTCAGTGCTCCGCTGGTCGTAACCGCCATGTTGGCCATGCTGATGCACGAAGCCGATCGATACTTCCTGCGAGTCTTTATCAGCATGGAAGAAGTCGGCGTCTATTCTTTGGCTCACAAAATTGGGTTTGCGGTCAACACATTGTGTCTGTTGCCTTTCTCATCAATTTGGCATGTCGCGATTTATGATATTGATCGTATGCCGAAGGCAAACGATATGTACGCCAAAGTCTTCAGCTGGTTTATCGGTGGCATGGGCATTCTGCTGCTGGGCGCTGCACTGACTGTTCATCCGATTCTGCCATTGCTGACTCCTGATGCTTACGGCGATGCAATCGATCTTATTTCGCTGATCCTGCTGGGCTTCTTCCTGTTTGGTTTACAGCTTCAGTTTGAAGTGCCCGCGATGCTGGCCAAGAAGACAAAACGACTGGTGCCTGGCAGTGTCATGGGCGTCGTCGTCAATGTTGTCGGCAACTTTCTGTTGGTCCCGACGTTTGGCAGCTGGGGAGCCGCCTGGGTGGGTGCTCTGACCTATGCCTCGTTTTCGTTTACGACTCTGCTGATGTGCCGCTCAATCCGCCCGATTCCATATCCGTGGAAGAGCAGTGTGCTGATCGCGACCGGCCTGTGTGTGAGTTATGTGGCTTTGAGATACGGACTGTTTCCGTCAGTGGGTTTGTGGACCGAGTTGCTGGCTTCGATCGGATGTTGTGGCGCATGGGCCGTTGTGTTGTTCGGTCGAGATGCCATGGAGTGGTGGACGACTCGACAGATTCCTGTGCCCTCTTATGAGAAACCTGCAACTGAAACCGACGCAACACGAGCCAATGCAGGTGCTGCGGCATCAACGTCATCTCGCGGTCGCGTTGCCAACGAAGTGCTGGCTGCCGAAACTGTCAGTGTGTGATTCGACCACATGAAACGATTCATCAAGCACCTACTCAATGCGTTTGCTGCGGTTGTTGTGTTTCCCGCCGTCTGTGTGTTCCGATTGCAGGCCGCCATGGCCGGAGCCGATCGAGTTTTCAACAACTGGAGTCAGCTCTTTAGTCTCATTCCCGGACTGACAGGCGTCTACCTGCGACACGCCTTCCTGCGACTGACAACAAAGGGCTGCGGCGAAGATGCGTGTGTCTCTTTTGGGACGCTGTTCTCTCATCCTGGCGTATCGCTGGGAAAGACAGTCTACATTGGTAATTACTGCTCTATTGGTGACGTGACCATCGAAGACGACGTCCTGATAGCCTCCCACGTTTCTATTATGAATGGATGCCGTCAGCACGGTACGGAGCGACTGGACATTCCGGTGCGAGAGCAGGCCGGGCACTACGAGGCCGTGACCATCGGCCGTGATTCCTGGATCGGCGAGCGTGCCACCGTTGCCGCCAACATCGGCCGCCACTGCATTATTGGCGCCGGTGCATTGGTGTTGTCGCCGGTGCCGGATTATTGCATCGCCGTCGGAGTTCCCGCGCGAGTCATTCGCGATCGGCGGCAGCCTCAGCAAACTGTTGGTATCGAAGCGTCTCTTGCGCGAGTTGATTCGGCGATGGCAAGTCTGCGCACCTGAAGTCGTTCGAAATTATGATCTCCTCGGTACGGCCACTCTCCTTTGAGATTGAGCCCAAAGCGTTAGCCGTTTTTTCCGCGGAATCGGCGAACGCCTCAGGCTCATAAGCTAAGTGCAGGTGCTGCACCGGCAGAATCTGCCGCAGGATGCAGTTCGAACGGCCTTCAGCAGCAGTCAAAGACTGCGCTTCAATCGTCACGAGCCAAAAAACCAGAAATGTTTATCCAACCGGTACGACAGGACCGAAGAATGGATTGTGTAGTTCTGTTGCGCTGTCGCGATGATGTTTCCGTGAGAACGGACACGCGGAGGTGATGGGGTCAGGAGACCGATCACCACTGACTGACGTCGGCGGTAGCAGCAGTCTGGAGTTCTGGCGGATGTGTCTGCCAGATGCAGTCAGCGTCCGAGAATTGTAGACAGTAGACCACCGGGACGGTTTCTCAGCAGTACGAGTGCGATCCGGAACGGAAGGTACCTCACGGAGGAGAACTTTCATGCGAAAGTACGGTAAGTGGTTGCTCGTGCTGAGCGTTATCGCGGCCAATCCGGTCGTCGCCAGCGCGGACGGGTTTCTGGGTGGGCGAATGAAGCCTCAGATGCCATTCTCGGGATCAGCCGAGAAAGCTCGCAATCAGGCAAAGGCCGACGAAGTGGCCTCGGCTCTGAGAAGCGGCAGTGTACAGGGCACAGACATCGAAATCGAAGTGAAGGATGGCGTTGCGATCCTGAGCGGAAAGGTACACGAAGCCAGCCAGCGAGCTCATGCTCAGCAGCTAGCCGCTTCCGTGCCAGGCATTCGTGAGGTTGAGAACAACCTGCGATATGTTCCAGCCGACGGACAGATCGAGCGAGCCTCAGCGACTCGTCCTGCGGAATCTCGTCAGGGACGAGTGATGCAGGCCGGTGGTGCTGAAGCCCCCGAGTCATCTCGGCCAATTCAGCGCGTCAGCGGTGAAGTTCCTGCAGCGCAGGACAACACCGCGATGGCCAATCAGGTGGCTTCCTCGTTGTCACAGGTCGGACTTGTCGGTTACGACATTGAGATCCGCGTGAACAACGGCGTTGCGACTCTGGGCGGTGAAGTGGCGACTGTTGGTCAGCGACAGGCCGCTGGTGCTGCTGCTCAGCAGACGCCCGGCATTCGCAGTGTAAACAATCAGCTGAAAGTCAGCGGACCAATCACTCAGACGGCCTACAACGGAGAAGCCATGGGCTATCCAGGCAGTCCGCAGATGATGCAGATGCAGGGGCAGGGAATGCCTCCGCAGCTGATGGGCCCAGGCATGCCTCCTCAGATGATGCAGACTGGTTACATGCAGCCCGGCATGGATCCGAGCATGATGAATCCATCAGCGATGGGTTATGCTCCGACCAGCTTCAACAATCCTCACCTGCCATCACATGCATGGCCATCCTATGCACAGTACCCGAACTCGGCAGCGGTCAGCTATCCGACTCAGTACAGTGCGAGTGCCTGGCCTTACATTGGTCCATTCTATCCGTACCCACAGGTACCGATGGGCTGGCGTGAAGTGTCCCTCGAGTGGGACGATGGCCAGTGGAACCTGAACTTCAATAAAGAAAAAGACAAATGGTACTGGATCCTCAGCCCAAAGAACTGGTAATGGCTGACCAGGTATCGTGATGAATCCAGACTGCTGACGAAACAGCTCTGAAGAGGCAACTTTTCAGAGCTGTTTTTTTGCGCGCAAGCCTCAAAAGATCCCAACCGACGCGTCAGTTTTGAAGTGGCGCGTTGTCGTTAGGGCTGGAAGCCTGGCACATCCTCTGCCGGTGGCGTAAGCCACCGGACTGCAAAAACACTGGGACTTAGGCCTGAAGGGCCGACACATCCGCCCTTTGTGTCGACCCTCCGGGCCTGAGATTCTTTATGTCCGCATACCGGTGGCTCACGCCACCGGCATTGGATTTGTCGACCCTCCGGGCCTGAAGAACGCAAATTCAGAAAGCATCGGCGAGGGGCTTGCAAGCATCGTCGCCGCTCTGCGCTAAGCCGCGTTTCTGTACGACGTCGAACGAAACACGAATGGCTGGCCGGCGACGTCATAGCTGCGGTGCATTTCGATGTTCATGATCAGTCCGATCGCCGCATAGGTTGTCAACAGGCTGCTGCCGCCATAGCTGCATAACGGAAGAGTCGTCCCGGTGATTGGCAGCAGACCGACGGTCATGCCTGTGTTCAGGATCGTTTGAACACTCATCAATGTGACAATGCCAGTGATGACCAGACGACCGAAGGGGTCCTGAGTACTCCTGGCGATCAGCAGTGATCTCCAGATGAGCGTGGCATACAGAATCATGACCACAACACAGCCGGGAAAACCAAGCTTCTCACCGATCATCACGAAGATAAAGTCGGTTCTTGATGCCGGCAGCTGCCAGGCCGAGGGGTCATCGATCGGCGGCTCCTCCTGATTCATGCTGCCCCAGAATCCCCCCAGTGCAAGAACCTGTTTCGATTGATGTAGATGAAATCCATCGCCTGTCGGTGCAAGCCCTCCATCTCGTTGAATCACGACGGAAACCAGACGCGATTGCTGCTCCGCACTCATCTGAGTCCATAGAATTGGCAGACACGCGATTCCCATGGCCGTTGCGAACAACAGATGCTGAGTCTTTGCACCGGCGGCGAACAGCATGAAGTAGAGCACCGGTATATACAGCACGGCCGTATCCAGATCCGGTTCCTTCATGATCAGTAACATCGGAACCAATGCCAGCACCAGCGGCGGCACGAGTCCCTTCAGTGTACGCTGATTTTCTCGGTACATCAGATACGAAGCCAAGGCGAGCACAAACGCCAGTCGAGCCGGTTCACTGGGCTGAAAATCGAAAAGTCCCAGAGGAATCCAGCGACGTGAGCCATTGATCGGCGACATAAACAGCGTGACCACCAGCAACAACGCCGACAGAATATAAGCTGGAATGCTGATCGCCCGCAAAAGGTGCGATGGAGTAAAGGCCACTCCCACCATCAATGGCACTGCCATCATCAGCCAGACGATCTGTCGCTCAATCAATTGAGAGCGACCATACAGTTCATCCGCGCGGACCAAACCGCAGAGTCCCAGCCCGGTTATCGCAAGGCTGACACCGCAGATCATCCATGGAAATCGTTTCAGCAGTCCGTGCATCATCCGAGACAGGTCTCGCTCGTAATTCAGAAGCCATTGTCACATGGCCTTGAGGATTCGCTGTGCAGCGTCTCACTACGATCTGCACACCGACGACGAAGCATAGACGATCGGCGTCTTGATTTCATCCGCAGAGCATTGACATTGCTACGGCACCTCATTGTATCACGGTGCCTGACTCCCTGCGGCCCAACGCACTCAATCAACAAACAACCTTCGCGGCAAACCCAACGGTCGGTTCAGGCCTATTTCAACAGCGTCGCAAGTTTTCCAGCGGAGCTGAGCGCTTTCTTTGAGTCCGTGCCGGTCTTTACGACGGAGGTTGCGATCCGCACAAAGTCGCGGCTGAGCGCGTCTTCCTGAGTGGCCCCGAACTGAGCGAGCGCGTCCACTCCCATGATGACCTGCTCTTTTCCGGCCGGATTACGCACGGCGAGCGAAGAGGAGGCAAAGGTTTCGACCACATACGGCACGACGGTGGGCTGATCTTTTTTCCATTCCACCCGAAAGATGGTATGACCACGACGAGGTCTAATGAAAGCAGAGTTTCGGGCCATGACGATACCTTGAGCAAAAAAAATCAACGAAACCTGAACGTCAGTTCGAATGCAGGTCGACAGACTGACACTAAGGAAAGCTCACTGCTGCTGGTATCCAAGGTGCATAATCCGGGGCTGTGTGCGGATGTTGGCAACCGAACACCCCCGTGACAAGCCGTTAAGGACGCCTTTCTTGGGGGCGGAGAAGAAAAACAACTCATCCTTAGCAGGGGTGTCCCGATTCCGAATGTGGCATTTGAATCCACCGGATTGCATCGGATCGCTGCCTGTGGTGAAATCCCGCTCCCCCGAGTTCGGGTGGTTTTCATGTTCCATAGTTTTCAAACGTTTAAAAAGCTGCCTTACCATGGATCCCGAGTTCCGCGCACACTGCAATGAGTTACTGAAGCGTATCGTTCACCTTCGAGACTGTCTTTGACCTGGCTGGCAAGACGACTCGCATCGAAGAAATTAACGACCGCATGTCCGCCAGCGATTTCTGGAACGACCAGGAACGCGCCAGGACACAGATGGAAGAACTGAGAAAACTCAAGGGCACTGTCGGGCCCCTGCAAAAACTCTCCAGCAGCGGCGACGACATGCTGGTGCTGATGGAGTTCGCGGAGGACGATGATTCCGGTGAAAGCGAAGCGGAGCTGAAAACTCTTGTAGAACCACTGGCCGCAGAAATCGACCGCGTGGAACTGCAGGCCACAATGTCGAATCCGGAAGACGTCTGTTCAGCCTATCTGACTGTTCAGGCTGGCGAAGGCGGAACGGATTCGGCCGACTGGGCGATGATGCTGCTTCGCATGTACGCGCGCTGGGCAGAACGCAGCGGGTTCAAGGTCGAAGAAATTGACCTCTCACCGGGCGAAGAAGCCGGAATTCGAAACGCCACGATTCTGATCACGGGCGATTTCGTCTACGGATACCTGCGCGGCGAAACAGGCAATCATCGGCTGATTCGAATCAGTCCGTTTGACTCGGCCGGACGTAGACACACCGCCTTTGCGGCCGTGGATGTTGTGCCTGAAATTGATGACGAAGTGAAGATCGACATCAACTGGGAAAAAGACATCAAGGAAGACACATATCGATCTGGTGGAGCGGGCGGACAGCACGTCAACAAGACGGACTCGGCCGTGCGACTGACTCATATTCCGACGGGCGTTGTCGCGGCCTGTCAGAACGAACGCAGTCAGCATAAGAACCGAGCGACTGCGAAGAAGATGCTGACAGCGAAACTGTTTCAGATGGAAATCGAAAAGCGCGAAGCAGAAGTCTCCGCGCGACGCGGTGAAAAATCCAAAATCGGTTTCGGCGGTCAGACCATTCGCAACTATGTGTTGCATCCGGATCAGTTCGTGAAGGATACTCGCACCGGAACCAAGGTCGGGAATCCTCAACCAGTGCTCGACGGTGATCTCGATCTGTTCCTTGAGTCGTACCTTCGCTGGACGCTCAATGAACAAGTGGCTTCACCGACGGATCTGGAGTAGTGACTGCACACAGTTCTTTCGCCACCGGGTTTATCCCGGTGGAAAACAGGCCTATGCACTACGGGAACGCGGCCCCATCGAATTGTTTTTTTGAGCACTGGTGCTCAGTCTTGTTGGTTCTGATCTATGAGATTCGAGCTGCATACATGCGATCAGAGCACTGGTGCAAAAGCCTGTAGACCACCGGGGTAGACCCGGTGGGGAAGAAGATTACTGGGGCACTGAAATACTCCTGCCGGGGCTGCTGCGGTCTTATCTTCAAAATCTGTTTCTCCACTTTTCTCTGCATCGACTGCAACTCTGGATCAGTGATATGAACCCACGCTCACGAAATCTGTTGGCGGCTCTGGCGAGTGCTCTGGTCGTAGGATGCAGTCCAGCGGCTAATGAACAGGCTTCCACAGAGACGACCGAAGCAGCTCAGGTCGTTGATAGCAAGATTTCGGTTTCGGCAAAAACTCCTATCGTCGAAAGCCCCAAACCGGACAGTGCCTCTGCGACTACGGAAGCCGTCGAGTTTGTCGCTCCGCCGTTGTCGGCCGATGAAATCAAACAGGGCTGGATCAGTCTGTTTGACGGCAAGTCCCTCTTTGGCTGGGACGTCCCGACGATTTCAAACTGGCATGTGGAAGAAGACGCGATTGTTGTCGACAGTGGCGAAAAGAGTCTATTGCTGACGCCTTTCGATCTGGATGACTACGAACTTCGCTGCGACTTTCATTTGTCCCCCGGCGGCAATAGCGGACTCTTCCTGCGAACTGCTCTGAACGCGGCCAATCCGGCAACGGACACTTACGAACTGAACATCTGCGACAGTCATCCGACACACAAGACTGGCAGCCTGGTAGCTCGCCATATTGCTGAAAACGTCCCGGCTGTTGAAGGCGCGTGGCATAACTTCCGAGTCATCTGCGAGGGGCCGCGCATTCAAGTCTGGCTTGACGACAAGCAGATCGTGGACTTTACAGATGCCTCTGATGCCGTTCGTCTGACAGGTCGACTGGGTCTGCAGATGAATCAGGGACGAGCCGCTTATCGCAATGTTTGCATTCGCCCGCTGAAGTTTCGACCACTGCTGAATGGCCAGGACACCACCGGCTGGCGACCTGTGCCGGGATCAAAGAGCGAGTTTGCCGTGAGAGATGGACTGCTGCATGTGTCCAATGGGCCAGGATTTCTGGAAACCGAGGAAAAGTTTTCCAACTTCGCGATGAAAGTCGAAGCTCGCATCAATGGCGATGGGCTGAACGGTGGCGTGTTCTTTCGTGCACAGCCTGGAACAGAAGCCGCACCGTCACACGGTTACGAAATGCAGCTTCACAATGGGATCAAAGACGGAGATCGCACGAAGCCAGCGGACTCCGGAACAGGAGCCATCTTCCGCCGCGTGGCAGCTCGTTATGTTCCGGCGAATGATCGAGAATTCCTGACTGCAGTCCTGATTGCTCAGGGCGATCGTTTCGCTTCGTGGGTTAACGGATACCAAGTCGTCAACTGGCAGGACACTCGCGAACCGAATGCGAATCCTCGTCAAGGCAAACGACTGGAAGCCGGTCATCTTAGTCTGCAGGGGCATGATCCCACGACAGATCTCGACTTCAAGTCTGTTGATGTGCACACATTTTCCGGCGAAGCAGCTCCGGCGGCAGCTCCCGCAAAGTAGGCCATGTTCCCTCGCTTTGAATACCTGACTGAAGAACGCTTCGACTCCAACTGCGAAAAGCTGGCGCAGTTTGGAATTCCGGACGCGCCTTCGGGTGTCAGAATTCTGCAACGGCTGCGAGATGCGTGGCTGCTTTCAGAAACCTGTCGATCGACGAAAGCTGATTCGGCAACTCCGCTGGCCGCTCCGCATTGGTATGAGACGCTGGAGCGAGTTGTCCGGGAGGCTCCCTTACGCGGAGTCGTGCTGACGGTCGTCGATCAGTATGTTCGCAACGCCACCGAACATCTGGACGCGTTCGGCCTGTTTGAACAGTCGCGACGCTCACTGGAGATCCTGGCTCGCCTGGCGTGCGGTAGTCCGTTCCTGACTCAGATTCTGCTGGCCGATCCGTCATGGCTGACCAACATGACGCTGTATGGTCGTACGGCCGAGATGAAGTCGCGAGAACAATTTGTTTCAGAAGCGATGACTTTCGCCGATCCGCAAACTCGTCGACCGCAGCGTCTGATGGAACTCAGGCGATATCAGCGTCGGCAGCTGCTGCGAATCGGCATGTGCGACGCATTCGGTTTGCTGGACCTGCGATTTGTCACGTTGCAGCTTTCTCTGCTGGCCGATGCGATGGCCCAATGCTGTTTGAACATCGCCTATTCCGAAGTCAAAAACTCAAATTGTCGACTCGCTATTATCGCCCTCGGCAAACATGGGGGCGAAGAACTCAATTACAGTTCCGACATTGATCTGGTGCTCATCACCGATCGTGATAACTCCGAAGTTCAGCGGGTTGCACGTCTCACGATCGATGGCCTTGCCGAAGATATTCCGCCGGGATTTCTTTATCGAGTTGACCTGCGACTGCGACCGTGGGGAGAAGCCGGACCGCTGGTCAGCACGATTGATTCCTACGCCGATTACCTTTTGCACGATGCGGCCATTTGGGAAAAACAGGCGATGCTGAAAGCTCGTCTGGTCGCCGGCGATTTGACCATCGGTCAGCAGTTTCTGCGAACAATGGAGCCGCTCTTGTTTTCCGGCACGGCTGCACAGGTTCGCAGCAGTATCCAGCAAATGAAGGAGAAGATCGAGTACCGTCTGCGTCAGCGAGGGAAGCTGAACTCCGAAGTTAAACTGGGAGTCGGTTCGATTCGCGACGTTGAGTTCCTGGTCCAGAGTCTGCAGTTGATTCATGGGGAGAAGGAACCGCGAATTCTGAGCTTCAACACGCTCGACTCACTGGTGCGATTGGCGGAGTTTGGTCTCATCACGGCCGCATGGTATCGACAGTTACGAGCCGGCTACGTCTTTCTGCGGACGGTTGAGCATTCTCTGCAGTTGTTGCATAACCAGCAGACGCATGAACTTCCTGAGGATCGCCGTCAGCTGGAATGGCTGGCTCATCGTCTTGACTATCCCGATGCCGACACACTGATGCATCGTTTTGATGAACATCGCAAAGCCGTTCGGGCGATCTTTGATGAATGTCTGCATGGCGAACGATTGCAGGATATCAAAGTGCAGTCGGCCGAATCGCGGCTTGTCGGTGAGCTGATGCCGATTCCAACGAATCCCAAGCCTTTGACAGATCGTCAGCGTCAGCATCGTCAGGAAACTCTGGCCGAGATTTTTCAGCGTCTGGATAATGGTGAATCGGCTGTCGTGACCAGTGAGCAGGTGTCCGAAGCTGATGACGAATTATGGGAACTGACGATTGCCGGAATTGAGTTTTCCGGATGGCTGGGAGCTATTTGCGGGCTGCTTTCCATTTGTCGTCTCGACATTCGTCGAGGAGACGCGGTGACGGGCGAGGGTGTCAACGGCTTTGGTGATCGCTGCGTCAGTGGCAAGTTTCTTGCTTACTTTGATGTGCGTCTTGATCGCTCGGTTGTGCCCATGGCGGCCAATGCGAACGCTGAAGAGCTAGCCCTTTCACTGCAGGAAGAAATCTCGCGGCTGGGCCAACTTTCGCGAGCTGGTCGTATCGATGAAGTGCGCAGCGAATTGCTGGCTCGATTCTGCGATGCTGTTCCCGATCATGCGGAACGCGAGTCAGGGTCAGACGATGTTGAAGTGGAACTGTTGCCTGTCCCGGGTTCAGTTTTGACTCAAATGAATATCACAGGAGCGGATTCATGGGGCTTCCTCTATGAACTGGCCAGCGCGCTGTCGCTGAGCCGTTTTCGGGTGCGTCGTGCCATCATTGATGCAGAAGGAGACCGCGTGCGCGACGTCCTGTATGTTCGCGAACGGAACGGTCGGCCGATTGAGAGTGAAGAGCGATTGCAGGAGCTGCAGCTGGCAGCGACTCTGATCAAGCAGTTTACTCACTGGTTGCCGTCGACCAGCGATCCGCATCATGCCCAGGCCAGATTTCGCGAGCTGGTGTCACGATTACAGCCAGCGTCCGCGTGGCCCGACAATATGCAGTCTCTATTGCGTCCCAATGTGCTGCATGCCGTGGCGCGAGTTCTGGGGATCAGTCAGTATCTGTGGGAAACGTTTCTGCAATCGCGCCATCAGGAACTGTTTCCGCTTCTGGCCAATGCTGAGGCTTTGGGAATTCGTGAGTGTCGCGAATCGCTGTCGCTGGAGCTGGACGAAGCCATCAGCCATGCGAACACTGATGACGTTGCGTGGACGGCGCTGAATAATTTCAAAGACCGTCATCTCTTTCGCATCGATATGCGTCACGTGCTTGGTCATTGTCGCCCGTTCGGTGCGTTCTCGGAAGAGATTACCGAACTGGCGGAAATCGTTGTCTGCCGTGCTCTGGAGATCTCATGGCAACGACTGGTTCGCGATCATGGCGTTCCCAAGACCGAAGATGGACTGACAGATTGTCGCTGGACGGTAGCTGGACTAGGCAAGTTCGGCGGTGTCGAGATGGGATTTGCCTCCGACATTGAGCTGATTCTGATTTACGAATCGCCTGGACGCACATCGGGGCCGGACAGTATTTCCAATTCTGTCTTCTTTGATCAAATGGTCGGCGGTGTCTCCACCGGAATTCGTGCGGCTCAAAATGGAATCTTTCACGTCGACCTGCGAATGAGACCCTTCGGTCAGGCGGGATCGTGTGCTGTCTCGCTGACAGACTTTACAAACTACTACGGCATGGATGGCCCTGCCTGGCCGTATGAACGTCAGGCGATGGTGAAATTTCGTTGCTTTGCCGGAGAAAAAGATTTTGGCCAGACGGTGACTCAGGCGTGTCACACGGCGATCTACTCTGCTGGTTGGTTCGATTTTTCTTCCATGCGTGCGATGCGAGAACGTCAGATTCGCCAGTTGGTACGCGGCGGTTCAATCAACGCAAAGCTCAGCGACGGCGGCATCGTGGATTGTGAGTATGCTCTTCAGGCGCTGCAGCTGACGTTTGGTCGAGATCTCCTGACTCTGCGACATCCGAATACGCTGATGGTGCTGCACGAGGCATCTCGTCTGAGTCTGATACGACCTCAGGACAAAGAGACGATTGAAGGCGCGTACGTGTTTCTGCGTGAGCTGATTGACTGCCTGCGCATGGTCCGTGGCAACGCCCGAGATTTGACTGTCCCTGCTCAGGGCAGTCACGACTGGCATCAGCTGTCCCGACGAATGCGGTCGATCCATGATTCCCGGATTGCCCTCGAACGCATCGAAGAGCAGATGCAGCTGGTTCGTGAGTTCTCTCATACGATCGAACAGCACTGCCGCAAAATGCGCCAACACAAAGAACGGCGAATTCAGACGGATTCGTGACCACGACCTGAGTGAACCGTCGCGAAGTTAGGCCCGTTTCCTAGCCACTCCGTGACTCGTCTTACGACGTCAAACGCAACAAGCAGCACTTGAGTTCCAGCGGCTGGTACTCACGCGTCCTGGTGATTCTCCGGGATCAGCCAAACCCAGGCTTTGCCCAGTCGACCACCGTAGTTTCCGGCGGTAATCTTTTCCACACCGGGGACAACTGCAGCAGCCTTGATGGCGGCCTGAGTGGCCGCGCTGACGGTCGCGAGATCATGTCCGTTGATGATGATTTCCATCACGGATTTGATGCCATCCGGAATCTGTGATTCGACGCCTGGGCGATTCTTCAGTGTCGGGCAGAACGGATGATTCGTACTTGCGAACAGGAACTTATGCTTGCTGCCGGCCTTGGACCCGCTGGCCGCGACGCCACCAGGGAACGGAGTAATCACGCCGGGCACCTGCTGACAGGCTGCAACAGCGCGTTCAGCCGCTTCCAGAGAGGCGTCTTCACTGGTCGCCATAAACCACAAATTGCCGCCCATGACCCCGTCGTGATAGCCGAACCGACGATCGATGCAGAACTCCCCGCCCATCGTTGGGACAATCCACATCTTTCGTCCAAAGCGATCCTCAACCTGCTCATAACCATCGCCAAAGAACGACAGTTTACGGCCCAGACGATAGTACGGTTCGGTTTGGCTGAGTGAAAAACACGCGGTCGTGGCACACGTCAGAACGTTCTGGCAGACGCGGGCAAGCAAAGCCTTCTCAAGAGCTTCAACGCGATGCTTCCAGAAGCGAGGCACGTGCAGCTGGCAAATGGCGCCCGGCCGTCCATCCGGAGTCACAAACGACTCATCGCCACCTGGACCGACGTACCGATCCAGACCGGCTTCACAATCACACATGATTGTGGAAGAACCGTATCCTGTCGCTGCATTGATGGCATGATCGAGCCATTTGCGATCGCGAGCCGTAATCAGGAACTCAACATACAGACTTCGAAAGGCTTCGGCGTATGTGTCTTCAATCACACAATTCGAACCGGCAATGGTCATCGACCTTTTCCCTGATACACGTGATCTTCAGTGATGATCTTATCCATGAAAATGTCGTGGTGAGCGACAGGAATCTCGTCAAACAGCTGGCACTCAAAAGCCAGTGCAACCAGAGGTGTGTCGCGGCGAGCATGCTGCAGAAGCTTGTCGTAATATCCTTTGCCGTGCCCCATGCGAGCACCTCGGCAATCGAAGCCGACGCCAGGCACCATGATCAGATCCAGCGATTCGACGTCAACCTGCTTCTCCGGCAACGATCGCAGTTCGGCTTTTGGCTCGAGGATGCGATACATGCCAAGCTCAAGCTCGTCCATGCTGTCAAGACGGAACAATTCGAGTTCACCTTCGGCATTGCACCACGGAACGACAATCGTCTTGCCTGATTGCAGGGCCAGTTCCAGATCCAGTCGAGTCCGGACTTCGCTTCGAACATCGATGTAAAACATAACGACTTCGGCGGTGGCATATTCCGGCAGTGCCATGAAGGCGCCAACGATGCGACGGCTCAGGTCATCTTTGTTCTCCTGAGCATTTCGGTTGGCATGGGCCTGCTTTCGCAGCAGATCTTTTTTCTCGCGGATTGCAGACTCTGACATCATCTGAAACTACCCTTTGCTCAGGCCCAAACAAGACACTGCCAGTGGAGATGTCGACAGAACTGTGCTGCCCACACGCCCCTTAAGCTTTTACACTGCGGCTTTTAACCGGATCAGCACCTCGCTTCAACCGGTGACGGCCTGTGATCCGGTCGTTCTTTCTGAACGGAACACGACTTGACAGCAAACTTTTCCCTGCGGAACCCGCGGCCGCGTTGACAGTTCGGTCTCTTGCATTCTCGACCGGGATGCACCACGATGCCAGCCCGCCAATTCTGCTTGCCCGCCTGGAGGTGATTTATGTGCCGATGTTTAGTCGTGCTGTTGTGCGTCGTGTGTGTTTCAGAGGCTCAGTCGGCTGATTGGCCTCAGTTTCGCGGTCCCGGCGGTCAGGGGCACTCTGATGCGACCAATCTACCGGTTACCTGGAGCGAAACGCAAAACATTACCTGGAAGGTTCCGGTTGCCGGACTGGGCTGGTCATCGCCCGCAATTCAAGGCGATCAGATCTGGATCACATCGGCAGTCGATGAGGGCAAAACGCTGAAGGCCATCGCACTTGATCGGGCGACTGGGAAGACATTGCATGATGTGACTATTTTCGAGATCGCCGAGCCTGGCTCGGTTCACTCCAAGAACAGTCATGCTTCACCGACGCCGCTGATTGAAGGCGATCGAGTTTACGTGCACTATGGAGCCCACGGAACTGCCTGTCTGAAAACCGATGGGACAGTTGTGTGGAAAACGCAGGAGTTGAAGCACGATCATCGTCACGGCCCGGGCGGCTCACCGGTTATGTTTGAAGATCTGCTGATTCTGAATTGCGACGGCTCCGACATCCAGTTCGTTGTGGCACTCGACAAGAACACCGGAGAAATCCGCTGGAAGAAGAAACGTGAGCACATCGGTGAAGATCGACTCAGCGGCAAATCCAACGTTCCAATGGCGTATACGACGCCGTTGCTGACCGAGATCAATGGAACGATCCAGCTGCTCAGCAGCGGAGCCGACAGCATCGTGTCATACAATCCTCGCAACGGTGAAGAGTACTGGTGGTTTCGCTACAACGGTTACTCGAATGTGCCTCGCCCTGTCGTCGGCAAAGGTCTGGTCTTCATTAGTTCAGGCTATGATCAGCCCCAGTTCTATGCAGTGAAAGTCGACGGAACCGGTGACGTGACAGAATCTCATCTCGGCTGGAACATGAAGAAGGCGGCTCCGCTGAACCCATCGCCATTGCTTGTCGGCGATGAACTCTATCTGGTCAGCGACAATGGGATTGCCACATGCGTGGACGCGGTCAGCGGGACACAGCACTGGCAGGAACGAATCGGCGGCAACTTTTCCGCATCACCCACATTGGCCGATGGAAAAATCTTTCTGCTTGATGAAGATGGCAAGACCACTGTCATTGCCCCAGGAAAGAAGTACGAAGTCCTTGCAACCAACACGCTCGAAGGCCGAACACTGGCGACACCGGCCATGGTGGATCAGACCATCTTTCTGCGAACAGACACTCATCTCTATCGCATAGAGAAAAAATAACGGATTCTTCAGATAGGCAATGTTTGTGCTTCGCGCAGCCTGAGTTGCAACTGCGAGCTCATAGAGTCTGTGAAAAAACATCGCCTCAATCGTGGCCCCACCCACTATCGTTCGGTGGTGTGGCGAGCATTGCGCCTTTTTCCGGCCGATAAACGGAAAGCGGACTCTGCTCAGCCCCCTCAAACTCCAGAGGAAATGGCATCGGTTCTCGTGCAGTGACCATCACCAGCCCATTGACTTCCGGCCTCGGCAACGGCGCTGGAGTCGTGGGCTTGGGGACGAGCACAAACCAGCGACGATCTTTCATCAGGATCTGAGCCCGCAACACTCGCGCGAACTCGGGAGTCACTCCTCCATCACGGCTGCCAAAAATCGTATCGCCGATCGTGCGAGCAGTGGTCTCAAAGTTCGATGTCGCGGCGGTCATGGCTGCTTGCACCTCAGCGCTGGCCCAGTATTCCCGCATCGTGCTTCGCAGAGTTTGGTTATTGATCACG
>JBILXT010000286.1:0-9380 GCA_044378235.1 Planctomycetaceae bacterium | reverse complement strand
AAATAAGACACCACAAAATCCCATTCGTCATCCGTGACGTCGCTGGGGTACGACTTCCCTGTCTTGCTCATTACATAACATCAACATATATCTTCACTTAAGTCAATAACAGGCTCTAGGCGGCGAACAAGCCTCGTGATTTCATTGCTCTCTCGGCGCGCTCCGCAGATCGCACCCGTCTTATCTCTTATGTTCGTCGCCGCGATTCTGCCACGAATGACTCGTATACCGGCAGAAGCTGCCGCTTCTAAGAGCTTTCGAGCACGTACTGCTGATGAAATTGAAGTTTTTACTTTACTTATCGGAAAATGGTTTTAAAGCTTCACTTGCGTACGAATCAAGATCTAAACATTGGTGGAGATTTGAGGAACTGAGTTCGGTTCCGGGATCTGATTCGACGCGTCTATGAAAGGACTTGTAGAGATGAGTAAGTTTTCGAATCGTGACTTTGACCCGGAACCGGCAGTCGGCGATCGAGGTCGGCGGGAGCAAAGCCGGGGAGACGCCCCTGGCGATACAGGTATTGATTCAGGACGTAAAGAGGAGGTTGTCTCCGACGAATCGCTTGTATGGGCGAAGGAGTTAGTAAGGAGGGTTGAGGCGCTTTTCAGTGGGGGTGTTCCTCAACCTCCGGAAGAGCCAGCCAGAGCAGTGCGAACAGGCTCAAATGGGTCGCCGAAAGCTGCGCGGCATCGCCGTGATCGCCGTGATCGCCGTGATCGCCGTGATCGCCGTGATCGCCGTGATGCGGGTTACGGCAGTTCGTCGGCCGCTGGCGGAACTGGTCGTGGAGTGGACGGCAAACCCGGTGCGGGCGGGCCAGAGCAGGCTCATACTTCAACGAAGTCGAATCGGGCAGTTGGCTCTGCTCAATACCTTAATCCCGGTGCGAATCGTGGGGTTCACATGCACGGCGGTTCGGTAGCGGGTGGCGGGCAGGGTGGTCATGCTGGCGACGGTAAACCTGCTCCGGCCACGCCTGAAAGCAATCGTGTGGCTTCGACCTCTGGTCGCTTTGCTGGTTGTGCTCAGGGCGCTAATTCGAGCTCGAATAGTAGCGCTCGCTTGCCCGGCCATTCGGCAACCGCGTGCGGAAATGGTGGTCGTGTTATTGACGGTAAACCTCCTGCAGCCGCGTCTGAGAAGGCTCCTGCGGCTTCGTCCTCTGGTTGCTCAGCTGGTTCTGCCGACGGTGCTAATCTGGGCGCGAACGGTAGCAATCAAGTGCACGACAGTTCGGCAGCCGCCGGTGTTTATGGTAGCCCTGCTCTTGACCGCAAACCCGCGGCGCATGAGTCTGAGGCCGCTCGTGCTGCTTCGATGTCTGATCGATCTGCTGCTGCTCCTCATGGCGCTGATCCTGTTGTAAGCGATCACGCGCATGTGAAAGCCGGCGCTGCGGGCGATGAGATGGGAGAGGTGCATGTCTCCGTGAACAATAAGAGTTGGCTTTGTCTCCTCGGCATTATTTGTCTCGGTCGGAGGGATCACATGTTTCTGCTACTCGCCGAAGCGCACGAGAGACACCAGCGTCTGGTCGCAGAATGCGATGGCTCTGACGTCGCCGAACTGCTGGCCGACCAGGTGATAACTTGCTGGCTGGAACGCATGAAATGCAGTTGCCAGGAGCATGTGGACTCTGAGTCGGATGGCGCACGGGTGGCTGTACGAATAAGAGCTACAGACTCTGCAACCAAGCGCTTCCATAGCGCTCTAAAAGCCTACCACGAGTATAAGTCACAGAAGACGTGACGCACGACTTACCGCGGAAGTCCGCTTCGATGTGGCGTGTCTTATTCTCTTTGCACACAGCCTGTACAGTATGACCTGCTGTTCAGGCTGTTCTTTTTTCCTGTTTCGGTGCGTAGTTGCATCCGTGAGAATAATGAGGCAAGCAGAGATACGCCGTATCGAACGCTGCACGGATGATCTTGATCTGCCTCTCTCGCTGACACTCCGATCTTGCTGGTCACCAGTTCTCTTCCTTAGCACGTCAGCTACGTTAACGAGTCGAGTGAGACCGAACTGGCCGGGCTGGGGTATTGGTTTTCTTCGCTGCTTCACGACAGAGGAATTTGCATGGCGAAGCACGGTCTAACAGCGTCTGTCTGATAAATCAGGCGCCGATCATTCATTGAGAATTTGTCCTGAACAGCATTCGACGATGAGACTACGACAACTGACAGAAGATCTGTGAGGCACGGTTTGATGATAAGCGGAGAGTGGATCAGCTTGAGAAGGCACGTTGTCCGCGATGTTAATGGGTGGTCCGAGTTGTGGTGTCTCTGTTTTTCTTAACGAGTCGATGAGAGATGCCATCGCTCAAGGATCCGAATTGGAAACCCTGAAACGACTGACCGCCTCTGGACTTGCGAACGGGGGTGATTCATACCGGTGTCACTTTCGAGGAGATCTGAGATGCCGTCGCCATTTCCCGGGATGGATCCGTTTCTGGAACATCCAGGTATTTTCCCTGACTTTCACGATGGGTTTGTCGCTGCTTGTCGAGAGATCCTGCAGCCGCATATGCCACAGCCTTATTATGCGGCTTTGGGGCGTCGTGCGTGGGTGGAGATTACGGATCGATACATTGGGCCGGATGTCTCCGTGCTGCATGATGAGCGTCCTTTTCGAGTGCCTGCAGGTTCTGTTGCTGTGTTTGAGGAAGTACTGACTGAGCCGGTCGTTATTCACGTGCCTCACGATGAGCGGATCGAGACTTTTGTGGAGATCTATTCCGGGCGTGGAGCCGAGCGTCGGCTGGTGACGGTGATCGAAGTTCTGAGTCCTTCGAATAAAACAGCAGGCGAGCAGGGAAGAGATTTGTATTTGCGAAAACAGCGGGAGCGGCTGCAGAGCAAAACTCACCTGCTGGAGATTGACCTGCTCCGCGCGGGATTGCATACGACGTCGGTGCCGCGTTCACGGATGGATCGTAAAGTGGCTTATCTTGATTATCACGCGTGTCTGCATCGCTTTGACAACGTGGAGGATTTCTTCGTTTATCCGTTCTGTTTGCCTCAGCGTCTTCCGATCGTTGCCGTTCCGCTGTTACCGGGTGACGGCGATGTGAAACTGGATCTGCAGGCTGTCTTCAACAAGACGTATGAGGCCGGGCCGTATTCACGTGAGATCGATTATCTGCGTGATGCGATCGAACCACCTTTGGCGCGGGACAATTGCGCCTTTGCAACGGAATGCCTGAAGAAGCTGGCTTAGTGGCTCCCATTGCGCCAGAAACAGAAACCATGGAGGTAAGCACAGCGTTTTTCGAACGCAGTGTTCGCTGAGGAACCCAGAGGAAAATGACCAGAGTTGGTTTTTCTCCGTGAACCTTTGCGGCCTTTGCGTCCAATTTGACCAGGCTTTCCCCTGCGATTTCCCTTTGTGTTCTTAGTGACCTCAGTGGTCAATCGTGGTTTCGTCGATCAACGAATCAGAGATGATTTCGTTTTGCGGCGTGATGCTCGGTAGCCGTATTCGATGGCGAACCAGTCGGCGTATTGTTCACGCTTTTTGAAGCTGGTGTTGCGGTCGTCGTTGATATGACCGATCTCGTGGATTAACACGTTGTTGAGATAAAAATCGCGGATCGTGTTTTCTGTCCAGATCAGACGCCACATGTTTCCGTCCTGGACCCAGCGACCGCCGTACATTTCGCTTTCGATTCGCTGAGCAGGGCGGGGAGCTCGGACGTAGAGTTCTTCCAGTGATGCTTCAATCGGATATAGATAGACCGCGCTGCCCCACTGAAGACCGTAGCAGGGGAACAAGCGGCGTTTACGAGTCATGCGGCTGAACTGCACGACCTCGAGTTTCTCCTGAAACTGTTCCGGCAACTGGAGAACTCGTTCACGCACATCGTCGGGAGTCACCGGATGGAGATAACCTTCTCCCGCTGGTTGCACCACGATCTGCAAGTCGCGACTAGTTGAAGAATCGTCAGATGCCAACGGTTCATGCCACACTTCGGGAGCATCAAACGCGCGACCAATCGCCAGCCCGTTGCCGCGATGCTGGTGCGCGGACGCTGGACGAACAGACTGACGCACGCCAGCCGTTTTTTGGCGACGAGCCGATCTGAGATTGGAGCGTGTGGTTGTTCTGTGGTGGGATTTTCGGTTGGTCATGGCATCACCCGCGAACAGGAGGGCTCGGCGAATCAGGAAAGATCCGTTCAATACCTCTTGGTAAGCGTCGAGAAATCTCCGGGGAGATCGCTCAACAGAAACGGGCATCCGTTCAGGAGGGGAAATCTGCCCGTCGTACTCCTCTGGGCAGATCAGACGACTCGCAGTTGAGTGGAACTGCAGAACTAACGACACAACTCCGCAACGTTTGGTGATGAAGAGTTGGGATGTGTCCTTCGACAGCTCACTCAGCGAGGTGCCACGATCCTATCGTGGTCGAAACACGAATCCAGATGAACATCCCAAGTGGCTTGCTGCCAATGAGTTATGATAAATGGTCGAGTCTGGAACGAGCGGCTCAAGCGACCGCGAGAGTCCTAAAGCGTTTGAGTGTCAGTGGTTGGAGAGGCAGGCTGCTGGCGGTCCGGTTTTAAGGCCTTGTACACCATTGGGGCTGTAAGTGGGGGAGTCTGCATCGATCGTGGCGACTGGTTGAATTTGGGGGCTGGCCGCAGAAACTGCCGAAAGCGGGCGAACGGAAGGAGTTCAGTCTTGGCCACAGTCGGCTTTTGCGGGGACCAGAGGGAACGATCCGGGCTGATTGCCGTAAACTACGGTCCCGGACTACCAACGAACTTTGGCTCAAAGAATTCGTAGCTGAAGTCGTGAGACGTCAGAGGACTCCGAACTCTCACGGGTTCGGCTACAACGTAATCGATACTCAGAAAAGGTGTCCTTGCTTAATTCATAACAGGGCATTGGAGGCAGGATTTCCGTCGTGCGTCAGTTCATGATCACCAAATTAATCGTAGCCTCCAGCATCCTGCTTCTTGCAGCAGGTTGTGGTGCGGCTGTGCAGAAAACCGGAACGGAGCAGCTCGTGCTCTCCGATTCCGTGGACCGCGCGATTGATCAGCTGGATCTGGCGCCGTTGGCTGGGAGAAAAGTGTTTTTGGACACGACGTATATGCAGACCTACAAAGGTCCGAATGTGTACGTGAGTTCCGACTACATCGCGAGTGCGCTGCGCCAGAAGCTGACAACGACCGGTTGTCGCATGGAAGTCAATCGGACTGACGCCGACTATATTCTGGAGGCCCGTGTGGGTGCTCTGGGAACAGATACGATGGAAGTCACGTATGGAATTCCATCAAGTAACGGGCTGGGTGTGGCTGCGTCTGCGTTAAGCGGTACACCGGCTGTTCCAGCGATTCCGGAGATCTCCGTTGGGAAACGCAACAACCTGCTGGGTGTTTCCAAGATTGTGGTGTTCGCGTATCACCGTGACACCGGAATTCCAGTCTGGCAGTCGGGTGCTGCGGTCGCGCGGAGTGATGCGAAAGATTCCTGGTTTATGGGTGTCGGCCCGTTGACGCGCGGGAGCGTCTACAATGGTGTGACGCTGGCCGGAAATCGAGTCAACCCGCCGTTTGAAAAGAAGGTCGCTCGACAGATTAAACCGTTGTCGATGGGTGACCGTCACAGTTATGTGCATCCGGCAGTGCTTGAGAAGCAATTGGCCGATGCGAAGGAGATTGAGGCTCAGCAGAAAACGGTGAACCAGGTTTCTCATGAAGCTGCGACTGCAGAGCTGCCCCCTGCCAGTCCCGAGAGTGCAACTCCTGAACCTGCTGCCGAGCAGAAGCCTCCTGAAGATCTGGAGATCTCCGGCAGTGCTAAGCTTGAGCCCGCTGAGGAATTCGTTCCAGCGCCTGTACCACCCGCCGAGTAATCGGGAGGAAAGAAAGGAGTTTTGAGGCAGAAAAATGTCAGGGCAAAAAATGCCAACAATCTTTTTGCCCCTACTTTTTTGCCCGTTACGAAGTCGAGAAATGATAACTCTAAAGAAGGCTGAACCTTTTTGGCTCTAAAGTTGGCGGAAGAGTTCGAGCAGGATCTGTTCGAGTCGTTTTCCGCCTTCCCCGGCGACACGCACGATCTTTTCGATGTCTGCGGGTTCAAGCGCATCCGGCAGGCACATGTCCGTGACGATCGAAAAGGCCACCGTTCGCAGTCCGGCATGAGTTGCGGTGATGCATTCGGGGACAGTCGACATTCCGACGATGTCTGCACCGATCGTGCGGAGCATGCGATATTCGGCACGTGTTTCCAGGTTTGGACCAGGAACGGCCACCAGGACGCCCTTGTGAGCGGAGATCCCAAGTTTCAGGGCGATCAGGCGAGCTTGTTCGACGAGCTTGCGATCGTAGGGTTGGCTCATGTCAGGAAAGCGTGGGCCTAAGCGATCATCATTAACGCCTCGCAGAGGATTGTCGGGCATCAGGTTGATGTGGTCCTCAAGCACAACGATGTCACCGAGAGCGTACTGAGGATTCATGCCTCCGACGGCACTTGTCAGCACCAGCGTGTCAGCTCCGAGAGCCTTCATCACTCGGATGGGAAACGTGACCTGACGAAGGGAGTAGCCTTCGTAATAGTGAAAGCGACCTTCCATCGCCATCACTGGAATACCTTCGAGGGTTCCGCACAGCAGTTTGCCTGCATGAGAAGGAGCTGTAGATCGGGGGAAGTGCGGAATCTCAGAATACGGGATCTCAGCATCTGTCTGAATGCGAGTCGCCAGTCCACCGAGACCTGTCCCCAGAATCAGGCCCGCGCGAGGAGTTTTGTTCCAGCGAGCTGCCAGCCACGATTTGGCTTCCTGAATTTCTTCCCAAAGTCCGTCCACAACTTTTCTCCAGGCTTCGAATTCTGACCATGCGCGGAGTCAGAGGCAAAAATTGTTCAGAGAAGTAGTTACTGATCGTTCCTTTTGATCCGCCTCAGGTTAGGAACAGTCCCCATTCAGCTTCCGGAGGTTTCCATGCTTTTAAATCCCAACCCCAAACGTCGGTGAGGGATCCAGCACACAACACGATCACTCGCTGTCGCTTCGGGTTGGGAGAGACGAAACTTACTTCGTAACTGCTCCCCCAACGCTGTACAGAGCGAACCAGAGGTGACTTAAAACTAATTTAACCCGAGACCATCAGCAGGGCCTTGCACATGGGCAGCCTTGCCAGCGGCATCGGGTTAAAAAGTGAAAGACAGCGATCAGCACAACCATCACATTCCATGAGGAGACGTGATGGCATCTGCTGAGGGGAAAGCGGCTTCGTTAGAAGTCTTCTTCCTCTTCCTCTTCTTCTTCCTCTTCTTCATCATCGTCATCGAAGTCGTCGTCTTCGTCATCGTCGAAGTCGTCGTCTTCGAAATCTTCATCGTCGTCGAAGTCGTCTTCGCCTTCGTCGTCGAAGTCATCATCGTCGTCGTCCTCGACTTCTTCGTCGGCGAACCCTTCGTCAGCGAAGTCGTCGTCGTCATCACCACGAAGGCGAGGACTTACAACCGAATCAAATTGCTCGATCCCGGCGAAGACCGAAAAACTGTCTTTCTCTGCGACTTCGCCTGCTTCCAGAGTCAAAACCATGACCAGTAACCTCGTGTAAGTCCTGTGCCTTTTACGTTTACGTGTTTCTGACGCCCATTTCACGCGTTTGATAATCAGACAGGGAATCCCTTGTCAACCCCGTATAATCCCCTGCATTGAATAAAATCCCCGGCTTTCCAGGGGCCGGAAATGGTCTGTCCTCTTTTCGGATGAAACGCCATCGTACTGCAGCCGTTCATCAAATCGCGGCGATCTTTTTGTTTAGGCTTCTTAAAAATCGTTATTCTCTGCACGGTGTGCAGTGGGGCTGGGTGTTTGTGGGTTACCTTTCAGAGGAAAGCCTGAATCCTGGTCGCACGCTCAATACTTGAGGCTCGGGAGTGTGCTCTGGTGTCACGTTCAGTTCCCAATGAAATCATACTGAACGACGACAAGTTCTGGATTGTCAGTCGCCATGCCCTGTTTGGCCCGTTCGATTACCAGTGGAGCGGTGATCTGTACGGGATAGAGTTCAACTATCAGGGGCAGAAGTTTGGTGAAGTCTGCAGTGATGAAGAATTCTTCGCAGACCTGAAGCCTTTTGGTCTGCCCATCAGTGTTGCTCGCGTGGCCGCGTTGACGGCTGGTGTGATTGCCGTGGGCATCCGATCCGGCACTTCACTGGATGAGCGTGTGAGTCATCTGATTGCCTTGCTGCAGCAGTTTGACTTGCAGCGATTCAGCATCCGCGAAAGTTCTCCTCGGGATCCTTGAGTGACTGACAGGAATCGCACGAGTCAGTTTCACCACAGAGGTCGCGGAGAACAAATGGGTCACAGAGGCCTGATAGGTCGCATAGGTCCCGGAGAGGAATCGCAAAAGAGCTCAATTTACAACGGCTCTGAATGATGGCCGCTCAGCTTTCTGCGGTTCTCGGCGGCTGCTTCCCAAAGTTGTTCCAGAGCTTCGGTATTGCCGGATATCAGTGATTCGCGAAATTGTCGCAGCTGTTCTTCGGCGTCTTCGATCGCTTCAACGCAGTGTTTCGAGTTGCCCATCAGGATTGACGCCCACAACTTTGCTGAACCCGCCGCGATACGAGTCGTATCGCGATATCCGGTGCCTGTGAATGTCAGCAGTTCCGGATTCACACAACTGGCTGCGACAGATGCCAGAATATGCGGCAAATGACTGGTCAACGCCAGGACTCGATCATGCTCATCCGGGGACATCAGATAAACCGCAGATCCCAGCGCTTTCCAGAACGCGATGACGCGCTGGACACGACTCAGGGCAGAATCTTCGGGGCTCGATGTCGTCACCACGCATAAACGATTTTTGAAAAGGTCGGCGTCGGCATGTTCAAAGCCACTTTGTTCACTTCCGGCGATGGGGTGTGAGCCAATAAAACGTTCATCCGGATTTGGCCCCAGGGCTTCGTAAATCGAGGCCTTCACGCTGCCGGCGTCGGTAACGATTTCACAGTCTGCGTTCAAGAGTGCGTTCACCGCGTTTGGAATCTGGTGCACAGGCAGACAAACGATCCCAAGGCTACCGGCGGGAACAGTGGACTTGCTTAGATCAACCGTCCATGAGGTCAGAAGACCGGCGCGTCGGGCTTGTTCCAGACGTTCTTCGTTGCGACCGACTCCGATGACCTGACATTCGGGAAATCGTTTTCGCACGGCGGCGGCGATCGAACCGCCGATCAGCCCGACGCCCACGATGGCGATGCTGCGTTCCTGAAATTGTGAAGAAGTCTCTGACATGCGCGGGATGATAAAGGTGAAATCACCGAACCGCAAATGGGAGAACCCGGTGATCGGTGTGGGCGGGCAAAGCCTGCCGTGATTGACCGAACAGTGGGATTCTCGTCGGCG
>JBILXT010000690.1:0-2624 GCA_044378235.1 Planctomycetaceae bacterium | reverse complement strand
TTGATTCAATACTTGGTGTACTGAACCGAGGAAACAGCCACAGTCCTCCTGGATTGTAAGTGAATCATCCCGAGCCACAAAAGAAGAGATTCCTTCTTTTGCCTTACCCAGCTCGTGATTTGTTTTTTCCGCGGCGACAGAACACCGTTTTTATTCCGTTTTGCAGAACTTCGCCAATTGGTGTCGGTCCTGACGCCACGTCGCGTCGTGCGATGTCCCGTTGCTTACCAGCACCTGAGGGTATTAACCCAGCATCGTCCGGAACGGCCTTTCTTCGGCCTCGGGTTTACCAGCAGCAGGTGGCATGTTTTCAGTGAGGACATTCCAGCACTTGTTAAGCCTGCGTTGATTATCTGAAACATTTGACGACAGAGTTGATCAACGTGTTCTAGCGTTGTCGTGTACCCCACAAGGGTGGGTGACTGCGCAAAGTGAACGAATTTCTCTTCTAATCAAAAGTGGTTTCGAGCGTCGCTGATGTCTATCCGACTTCAAATGTTCCTGTTGCTGATCGCGTTGTCGACGATTTTCCTCGGCACAACGTGGATGATGCATGCGTTCGTGATGGCTCCGGCCTTCACGAAGCTGGAACAGGATGCTGCCATTCGAAATCTCGACCGCTGTCAGGAAGCAGTCGATGGAGTTGCCGAATCTGTTTCAACTCTCGCTTTCGACTATGGAGCGTGGGATGACACCTGTCAGTTCCTGGAAGACCGAAATCAGGCCTATCGCGATTCCAATCTCTCTTCTTCTTTTCACGAGACCACTGGCAACGATCTTGTTGCGATCCTGACGGCCTCTCTGGAGATTGTTGCATTCAGCTGCGTGGATCCGGATTCGCAGGAGAGCGTCGAGCTTCCGGAACTTGTTCAGGATCTCAGAAAGCCTGGCAACGTTTTCACGGATTTCTCTGGAACAGAGGACGCCAACGAAGGCTTGGTCCTGACATCTCATGGCCTCATGATCATTGCGTCGCGACCGGTCGTGTCGTCCAGACGCGAAGGCCCGATTCGCGGGGCCATGATCATGGGACGGTTTCTCAATGATGATCGCATTACCGAGATGTGCGATAGAACTCACTGTCAGATGGATGTTTCTGCTCTGGCCAACGAAGGCAGCTCAGGGCCACAGGCACCGCAGGTTTCGATCCAAAGTACCATTGAAGAGATTAATGAGGACACACTGCAGAGCACACGAAGACTGGATGACATCCATGGCTCTCCCGTTGCTCTGCTGACATTGGTGAGTGCTCGCCCCATCGCCCATCAGGGAAAATTCACCAAGAATGCTGCGATGTTCTGCAGTCTCATTGGTGTCCTGTTGATGCTTCTGGGAACCGGAATCGCACTTCGACAGCGAGTTGTTGAACCTTTGCAAACGATGGCTTCACACGCTGCACGTGTTGGAATCGAAGACGACCTGGCCGCCAGACTGAACTCCGACCGTTCCGACGAAATCGGCATCCTCGCCCGAAGTTTTGATCTCATGGTGGCTCACCTCGCTGAAGCTCGCAGAGAGACCGAGGAGTCGGCTCACCGTGCGGGCATGGCGGAAATTGCGTCTGAGGTGCTGCATAATGTCGGCAACGCCGTCAATACCGCGAATTGTTGCGCTGAAGTGATTGCCGATCAATTGAATAATTCTCGCCTTTCCGGCCTGGAAAAGGCGACGTCGCTGTTGTCTGAGCAAGCTTCAAACGCTGTTCATTTCTTCAGCGAAGATCCTCGCGGACCAAAACTCATCAGTTATCTCGTAACCCTGACTGGCGCACTGCAGAAGGAACAGAACGAGAACCTAAGTGAACTCCAGCGTCTGCAGGAAACGATTCGCCATATTCGCGAAGCAATCGCTTCTCAGCAAAGCCATGCTCGCAAATCCGATTTTCGGCAGCGGGTCGATCTGCGAGCATTGCTGAACGAAACGTTGCTCGTCAATGAAGCTCTGCAGAAACAGTGCGGCATCACCGTGACCATCAATATGCCGGAACTGCCTCTGCTGGAGCTGAATCGCAGTCGCGTCGCGCAGGTTCTTGTGAACCTTGAGAAGAATGCTCTTCTGTCCATGCAGTCTGTGCCGGGACGGAACCATCAACTGACCCTCAACGTGGCTGTTCCGGAAACGGACACGCTGCAGATTGAAGTGCGTGACACAGGAACCGGATTCACTCCCGAGATCCACGAGCGACTGTTCGGTCAGGGATTCACAACTCGAAAAGAAGGCTCCGGTCTGGGATTGCACTATTGCGTCAACGTGATTCGTGAAATGGGTGGTGATATCACAGCCCATAGCGAAGGTCCCGGGACGGGAGCTACATTCAGGATCACGATTCCGCGAGCTGTCCCGACGACATTACAAAGCCTCACGGCTGCCGCAGAGAACGCCACATCAGAAGCGGTTAACGAAATCGCTTCTTCATTCGTTAAGTCCAGTTCGTTACACAAAGAGCCCGTAATCTCGGGAAGGTTCCAGGAGCAGTACGTATGAGTACTTACGTCAGTCCGTCAGCTTCATCACAGAAGAATCGAATTCTGATTGTCGATGATAATGCCGCGATTCATCTGGACTTTCGCAAGTTGCTTTCCTCAAACGATGAAGGCGATCTGACGCAGGCGGAACTGGATCTC
>JBILXT010000285.1:0-9431 GCA_044378235.1 Planctomycetaceae bacterium | reverse complement strand
GTTTCAAGGAAGATCCCTATGAGCTGTTCGAGCGAAAAGTCAAGGAGGCTAAAGCCAATGAAAGCCTGAGCGTTGACAAGCGGCTTGACAGTCGCGCCGACGCGGATCGCGTTTCCCGCGGAATCGCCGCTCCGGCAAAGCCAACGAAGGGAAAGAGATTAACGGCGCCGATCGGTGAGATGGAGGCTGTGAAGAAAGTTGGGGCTGGCAAAAATGCGTCTCAACCGGCTCCGCAGCAACCTGCAGCAATGCCCATGATGCAATCTATGATGCCGGGAATGATGCCTCAGATGCCATTCGGCATGCCGCCTCAGCCCATGCCCGGGATGATGTATCCGGGCATGATGCCGCAGGTTCCGATGATGCCCCAACCGATGGCCCCACAGCCGATGATGCAGCCATTTCCGCCGGGAATGGCCCAGCAGCCCATGAATCCTCAGGGAATTCCCCAGTCGTTGCCGAGTCCTGTCGCTGCAGTCCCCGTTTCTCCGCAAGCGATTGCACCGCAACCTGTAGTCGCTGCCCCTAAGGAAAATCCGGTAAAGAATGTGCAGCTGCCGTTGGAACGCCGATCGGCAAAATCGTCGGCCCCCGAAGTTGTGGAGGACCTTGACTTCATGACCGAGCTTCCCGATATCTCCTAGAGCTACCAGGTCTCCTTTCTTAACCGCGTCGCTTTCGGGACTGCCAGATTCATCAGCATTCTCATGTGAAGGCAAATTCCCTAAACTCCTTCCCGTTAGGTGTTTAGGCGGGTGGCGTCGAGTTTCGCGGCTCTCATTGTGGGAATGGTTTAATTTCATGGCTGTTTTGCATCAATTGTCGTTTGAGAAGCCGCTCTATGAATTGGAAGAGCGGCTTTTGAAGCTTGAATCTCAGCACGATCCTTCTCCTGCAGAGAAGGAAAGTATGCGCAGGATGCGAGTTGAGCTTACGCAAATGACGCGCGAGCGTTATTCGAATCTTGACCCTTGGCAGACGGTTCAGGTTTCGCGGCATCCAGACCGTCCCCAGACACCAGATTATCTGGAGCTGGTTTTCGACGAGTTTGTTGAACTTCATGGAGACAAGGCGTTCGGCGATGATCGGGCCTTGATAACGGGTTTTGCTCGTCTGGCTGGTCGGAAGGTGATGTTTGTCGGCCACCAAAAGGGGAGAAACCTGAAGGAGCGAACCGAGTGCTGTTATGGGTGTGCGCATCCGGAGGGTTACCGAAAGGCCATGCAGAAGATGGAAATGGCCAGCCGTTTCGGGCTTCCGATCATCTGTCTGATCGATACTCCCGGCGCCTACCCGGGAATTGGAGCTGAGGAACGAGGGCAGGCCTACAATATTGCCGTGAATTTGCGGGATATGTCGACCCTGGAAGTGCCAATTATTTGCGTCGTGATTGGAGAAGGTGGCTCCGGTGGTGCGTTGGGCATTGGCATGGGCGATCACGTTGCCGTGCTTGAATTCGCGTATTATTCAGTGATTAGTCCCGAGGGTTGTGCGGGAATTCTTTGGAAGAGTTCACGGCATGCGGACAAGGCTGCCCGGGCATTGCGATTTACCAGTAAGGATCTGGTTGAGCTTGGCGTCGTCGATGAGGTGATTCCAGAGCCTCTAGGTGGAGCTCACAGGGATCACTTCAAAATGGCCACGACCCTCAAGAGTCGGCTCGTTGAGTCGCTTCAGGGGCTTGAGTCGCTGTCGACAGCCCAATTGCTGGAGCGTCGCTATCAACGATATCGTCGCATTGGCGTGTTTCATGAAAATGGCCAAGTCTAGAGTTTGGGCTTCGTTCCGAAATTGTTGCATAGCGAATCGCTGATTGAGTCGTGAGGTCGGGTGCAGAGGCGACTCCAGATTGGCTCAACATCGCGCAGTCTGATTTCTGGATGCTCGCTTCACCGGCACTTCGGCAAGACAGCCGCCTTTTGGCCTATGGTTTCGCGGCCGAGACAAAGCCGCCGCAGCGAATGTTGATTTGGTTACAGCCGGGCAGGGCAAGCGGTTTTTGGGTTTGGCGGATCGCCGTTCAGTGAAGCAGGCTGAGATCTTGATTGAGGGCAGTCTCTCAGCTCGAGGGCCAGCGTCGTGAGTGACGCGAAGCCTGCCAGAGGCTGCAATCCCGGGTCAAAAACAAAAACACGCAACGTCCGATAATGTCCGTTATGTGAAGTTAATGCGGAAAAACGGCTGCTTTTGGGCCGGCGGAAAGAATCATCCCGAGATCCGTGGATCTGGTTGACCTTCAGTTCCTGCCGTAGCTATTCGATGTGTCAACAGCGTCGCTGAGGCGATTGCGCAGGTCTCGATCCAGGTGTTCCATCGAGATGCCTGCCTTGGAGAGTTGTCGCACAATCCGGTCGTCGAGTCGAGTGTTGACGTCAGTTGATGGGTCCGGGTCTGAGTTCAACCCAATTGCGTCCGAATGCCAGTCTTCGAGAACTCGTCGCTGAACGACACTGGGGACGCCCGACAGGTATCGCTTTGTATTCGCCATGACATCGTCTCTTTTGCTGTAGATGCCTGCGATCTCACTGAGCAGGGTAGTTTCCGTTCTGCCGAGGCGTGCTGATGGTCGTGATTCCGAGCTTGCCCCCTGCCCCCCGGCTTCAGTTCTTTGTCGAAGAAAATCGTCGAGGACTACCCCCGCATTTTCTGGCAGCCCCGTTCCCAGTCTTTCCAGCAAGCGTTGCTTTTCCTCGGGGGATGAGTTTCGAAGTGAATCCATCGCTTGCTGAGTGAGTTCGCGGCGCAACTGTGCTGGCACGCGGCTCAGCAGATCTTGCAGGGATGGAGCGGCTGTTGTTTCATCCGGATCTCTGGGCCGGGGCTTCGGTTGATTAGTGCTCGTATCAGGCTCAGGGAAGTACTTTGAAAGATCAAAGTCATCATTATGCCCGTTTGGCCCAGCGAAAGAGCCATCGCCAAAAGTATCCGCGTCGGATGGTGTGGCACCATTCAGGTCGTCGCCGACAGGCTGAAGTCGGCGGTTAAACTCGTCAATCACGTTTTGGACCGTGGGTACGGTATGTTCAGGTAGCATCGGTATGACATGCTGTGACAAATTCAGAATATGAGCTGTTGCCAGACCAGAGTACGTTTTGCTTACGATCAGCCGCATGGGTTCCGACATGGTGATGGCAAAAAACAGCCCTGTCATGCAAATGATGACACCTTTAATAAGCCCGAGGACTCCACCAAGGTGTTTGTCGAAATCAATGAACCGGGCCTTTTCCATCCAGCTACTGAGCATACCTGCAGCCACAAACGAAACTCCACAGAGCCCGACATAGACCACAAGCATTGCAATCCACTGCTTCAGGGGCGGCGCAACACCGATCATCGGTTCAATGGCGGGGGCGAGATAGCCCGAGAATTTGAAGCACAGGAGAAGAGCTACGACCCATGCGAGTTGCGACAACAGTCCGCGCGACGCTCCCTTGACCGCGCAATAAAGCAGCACGGCAAGGACAATGATGTCGACGATCTGGTGCGAGTTCATTCCCGTCTTCCCTGACTTTCCGGAATACTCTGGGCTCAGGAGTATAGAAGGATCAGGGTTTTGAGGAAAAGACCGGTCCGGCTCAAAACAGCTTACGGCTGTCGAGAAGCAGAGTCACCGGACCATCATTGAGTAACCTGACCTCCATATGGGCCTGAAAGACGCCTGTTTCCACCTCAAGCCCCAGTTGTCGCAGGTTGAGCGCCAGTTTTTCATAGAGCGTTCGGGCCTTTTCAGGCCGGGCAGCTTCCACGAAGCTTGGACGGCGTCCTTTTCTGCAGTCTCCAAACAAGGTGAACTGACTGACAAGCAGAACTGCTCCCTGGACATCTGCCAGCGAGAGATTCATTTTTTCATCGGAGTCTTCAAAGACTCTCAGCCCAGCTATTTTTTCTGCGATCCATAAAGCATCTTTTTCTTCGTCATCGTCTGCCACCCCCACCAAGACCAAAAAGCCTCGCTGTATGCTTCCAGAGACCGCATGGTTCACGGTGACCGATGCCTCTGAGACTCGTTGAATGACTGCTCTCATGGGCAACGGATCCTGTCGCTGGATTTGCGTGAATGGCGATTTGGCTGATTGGCGTGTTTTTGGAAGAGGGGGCTATGTGCGTGTTGTGCGTTCGTCAAATCGATTGGCCATCAAACCCTCCAAGGAAATGGCTGTTTCGATTCTGCAAATCACATCCGCAAGAATCGCAGCAGTGCCCGGCGACATTTGAAGGCCCGATCGAAAGTGTCCGGCCCCGACAAAGACGTTTGAGAAACCTGGGACTTCTCCAAGTAGTGGAAGCTCATCGGGCGACGCGGGGCGAAGTCCCGACCAGCATCGCAGGACTTCGGCCTTTCGCAGTTCCGGAATGAGTGATACCGCGAATTCCAGAAGTTGTGTAACGCCGTCAACCGTATTGCGCTTTTCGAACCCAACATCCTCTTGTGTCGACCCAACGAGAATCAATCCATCCTGTCTTGGAACAAGATACTGCCGACCATGCTCGATCACGCAATCGAATGGAAGCTGTGGCGTCCGCAACTGGACAATCTGCCCACGGATTGGTCGGACAGGGATTTCAAGTCCCAGAGATTTGAGAATCGATGTGGACCATGAGCCAGCAGTGACACACAGAGATTCGAACGAGAGGACCCGATCAGGTAATCGCGCCTGCACAATTCGATCTTCGGCAGCGACAAGATCGACGTCGCTCACGTGCTCGATGATCTCAACACCTTTTTGCAGACACGCCATACGCAGTGCCTGAAGGTGCCGTGGATTTCGGACCTGAGCGAAATCGGGGAGATAGACCGTTGAATCAAACGTTGGATTCAGGTCCGGTACGTAATGAACGGCTTCTTTGCTTGTTGCTGGATCAAAGCGTACCCCTTCATCAGCCCAAGCCTGACAGTGAGCCTGGTACAGGTTGCCTTCATCTTTCCTGAACACATTGACTGCTCCGCAGACTCTGTATCCGTTGTCGATCCCCGTCTGTTCCAGCAGCCTTTGACTAAGGCCGGCCCAAAGGCTATGACTAAAAGATCTCAGTCTAGCCTCTGGTGTTACGGCATTCTGAAGGTTGCCGGGGGGCAACATTCCAGCACCGGCCCATGAAGCTTCTTGTCCCGTAGCTTGCCGATCAAGAAGACTGATCGATAAGCCTTTGTCCGCGAGGCATAGCGCCGTGGTCAACCCGATTACCCCGCCTCCCATGATCAGAACGTCAGGCTGATGGAGAGGCATCTGAGAAAGTGCTCCGCGGATTTATCATGGATGGTTCTGCTATGGGCCTGTCTCTTTTCGAGAGCCCAAAATCACTTCTTTCCGACGCAGTATAGTGATTCCTTGCGCTCCGGACCGTCTCCTGATGAAGTTCTGATAAACAGCATTCCGTCAACGGCTGTCAATGACGCGAATCCGGAGGTGCCAAGTTGATTCTTTGCGACCTCAACATACTTTTGGGGGTTCGCTTCGAACGCCCAGGTGGTCCCCGCCTCATTCGTCGCAAAAATGACGTTTCCAACGATCAGGGGCGATGACGATACAGGCCCCTGGAGACGGTGTTTCCACATTTCGCGGCCGGTCTTTGCATCCCAGCAATGAACAATCCCGGCATCGCTGAATGCATAAAGATATCCCTTATGCACCACCATTGACTGCTCATAACATTTGACTTGATTGGACCAGACAACCCCGGATCCGTCCGCTTTCACAGCAACTGTTTCCGGGTCCGGGTAACCCCCACTGGCAAAGATCAGGTCGCCTTCCCAAACACATGTTCCACAAGTGGCCATGGTGAGGCATTCGGTTTTCCACAGAGGTTTTCCGGTTGCGGGATCGTAGGACGCGATCATGTGCAGACCACTCAGGAGTAGTTGGTCACGTCCGCCGATATTCGCCACTATCGGCGAAGACCAGTTGAGGAACTTCGGGCGTTGCTGTTCCCAAATCAGATCTCCATTCGAAAGCTTGACAGCCTTGACCCATGCAACGGTGTCACTATCTCCGGATATGATCAACGCGTCCTTATGAATTGTGGGAGATGCTGCATATCCATATTCATAGGCTTCAGGACGGAACCCTCCGATGTCCTTTCGCCAAACGATCTTGCCCGTGAGGCTAAGTGCAACAGCCTCGACTTTTTCATGGTGGCAAAACGTTGCGTAGGCCAACTTTCCATCGGAAGCGATTGTTGGGGACGCATGAGTATTCTTGGGATGGAGCGTCGGAAAGCCACCTTTGCTGATTTCCGTTGCCCAGATTTGTCGTCCGCTGGTGCGGTCATAGGCAACCACACTCTGCGTCTGTGCCGCATCGATCGCAGTGCTCAGAAGAACGACGTTCCCGACAACCGTTGGAGATGCATGACCTCGCCCCGGAACACGTGCTTTCCAAACGATGTTCTTTGAATCACTCCATTCGGCTGGAACGGTCTGACCATCGGCAGCGATGTTGTTGTGGTTTGGGCCGCGCCATTGAGTCCAATCTCCAGCGATTGCGACGGACATCATCATGAAGAGACAAACACCGAAGTTCATACATCGCATGCACATACCAGCACCTCCGAATTCACGATGGCTTTCTATAGGCCGTCAATTTCAGGAAGTGTCGTCAACCTGTTCGGGACGTCAAGCCATGCCGGAGTTCTTCTGTCTTCCCGGATGAATACCGTGGCTTTAAATTCCGAGGAAAGATGCGTCCTGCCGCTGCCGAATTATTTCAATGAGCGGATGTATCGATACACAATTCAAGTAGCGAATGGATGTGACGCTCGGCAAGGTCGGTGGCAACAACTCCTGGCCGCAGGATCTGCACCGTGGAGATACCGAGGCGAACTCCCGCATCGATTTCGTTGGCTGCACTATCGCCAACGATCAGGACGTCTTCGCGATTCCATTTTCTTGAATGCAGCAACTCCGAAATGATGGCTGCTTTTCCTGGGCCGGATTCGTCGACAGCGTCGATGTGAATTTCATCAAAAAGCTGAGCAATTCCCAGAGCGTCGATTTTGGCTTGTTGCAGTCTTCTGTAGCCCGAAGTTAACAGGCAGAGGAGATGTCCCTGAGCACGAAGTTTTTGTAGTGAACGGATAACATCTGGATAGAGGGGGAGCGATTGGTCGAAGGAAACGGTATCTTGCCATTCGTTCCAGATGGAGCGGAACATCTCTGGGAGCGAATATCGATCGCACACCACTGAGAATGGAGTGTACCACGTGTCGTTGATTGCCTGTTCCAGAATCTTCGGGGGAGCAGCGCACGACTCCTCATTTGCGATTCGGAGGCGAGAATGAAGACGATCAATTATCTCAGCAGGAATCGACCGAGTATCGAACAGCGTATTGTCCAGATCCAGAATGAAGATCGTCATCAACAACTCGGGAATCAATAGCTGAACTGAAGCCCTGCGTTGCCACCATGGGCAATGATTTCACCATGTGTGTCAGCATTGAAGGTTCGAGTTACGAAGGTGGCTCCAGTAACCCCGGCATACTGTTCCGGAGACAGTGCGACTCCATAGATGTATGTCATTTCGTACCCACTGACGAAACTCCAGTGGTCACTGAGCGGAAAGTTTGACTGCAGACCAACACTTCCGGCAAAGGCCAATTGCGACTTTGTGTCGGTAAAAGTTCGCCCGTAAGTTGACGAGTCTCCGCCGGGATCGGGATCTGTACCGATGTAGGTCTCAGAGACACTGGCTTTCACCTGATTGTGGTATGCTCCGGCCTTTGCGATCCCATCAATAGTCCAGCCTTTCCAGTACATAAATTGCTCACTCAGGATAACCTGAGCACCGTTCAGGCTATTCGAAGTGCGAGCATCATGCAACATTTGTAATGTGTCGGGCAAAGCAGAAGCGTTTGATGTCGCGTCTTCAAATCCGTTGGCTGTTCCCGCGACGTGTGTCAGACCACCAAAGGTAATCAGACTGTTATGCGAGATC
Source organism: Planctomycetaceae bacterium (assembly GCA_044378235.1). GTDB lineage: Bacteria > Planctomycetota > Planctomycetia > Planctomycetales > Planctomycetaceae > SXXK01. The sequence goes on along the minus strand of JBILXT010000285.1, from coordinate 1,500 downwards.
CCGCCATTCGGAGGACCCACCGCAGCAATTGCTCTCAAAGAGCCCTCAATCCCCACGCTGGCAAGTTCGTCGAGGCTGATGTGCCTGTATCCAAGTCCGATCTGGACCCTCGCCTCCGGGTCTTCGGTCACCACGTTGACTTCGTAAGACTGCATAATGCTTCGGTAGAGGACCGAATATGTTGGGAGATCATCTGCAAAACCGCCAACAGGACCAAGCCCCTCAAATTCGTCCGCATCGCCACCCATTCCTGCAGAAGCGGCAGCATGAAGACTTTCGAAGCCCGTGGTCAAATCAATCTGATTTGCACCCGCCCATGGCCCCCCAATCCCCTCATCGAACGCTAATCCGGCTGTCAAGGTCCCAGTATTCAGGAAGTGCCATGCACCATGGTCTGAGAATATCGCTTCGACCCTCACACCATCACTGTGGTATGCAAGGAAAGCTTGAACACCTGATTTATAATCGAAGTCTGCGGCCCCAAAGCCGAGTCTCGCTGCATCTGGTCCGGCAATAAATGCTCCCGTACTGACAAAGCTCGTGTCGCGAGTGGTGAAAAGATATTGAGCACCAGCGGAGAAATAGGATGCTGGTTCCGTCACGGAATAAATCGAATCCTGAGCAGAAACTTTGGAAGAGGCCAAGGCCAGCAACAGCGGGGCAATAGCCAGCTTTAACCACTTATTCCGGGGCATGGCAAACATCCTGTGTCTTCAAGGCATCCTGAGGCAGCGCTGGAGCATCGCGCGTGCGTTCTCTTTTCCCACCAGTCTTTTCGAGATCCTGGCTGTAAAATCTTCAGGTCAAGTTCCACCCGATCGGCCCAATTTGCTGGTCCAGCGTATAGGGCACCTGTTTTTGCCATTATGCCGAATTTGAGGGCACGGATTCCCTTGATTCCTCATGGCCCCCCTGGGTTGCATCGGGCTACGGAGTGTTGCGAATTCGCATCATCGTTCTTCGGTTGTGGCAAAAGAGCAACGAGGCCGGGGAGTCTTTGCATCAATCGGTGTTGGATATTGACATCAACCGAGGCCTGCACATGTTGCCTCTGCGTGTTCAGATGTTGCTTTGATGTGGCACGGCATCCTTCTGCGCGCTACTGCTCCGAACTTGCATGGAAATCGCCAGGATTTTTAGGCCTGAAACAAGCTCCAAAGCCAGGCTTGGTGGCGTCCTACCCAAAGTCAGCTCGGACTACTGCCATCTATGTCGTTTGCCGCCAAAAAATTTCTTCGGTTCGCTGCGCCTGGCCTGCGTCGAATCATCATTCGATTGGCTGCTGCGATCATCTCCACATTTGTTGTCGGAGACGTTCATTGTGCAGACCCAAAGTCGCGGTTGATCGAAGTTAAGGATGAGTTTCAGACCTATACCGGGAAGATCGTCGCGAAGGATTCAGAGCGATGCTTTCTGATGGACGAGTTCGGCGGATTAACCACTCATCACATCTCTCGGCTGACTTCATTTCGAGTCATCAGCGATAGCTTTCATCGAGTC
>JBILXT010000689.1:0-2632 GCA_044378235.1 Planctomycetaceae bacterium | reverse complement strand
AACTCTTAGTGATTCGGTCATTGGAGCCAGCTCAAGTCGTCAAATTCTATAGCCTCTTCGGCATGGAGTTTCAGGAAGAACGGCATGGCAGCGGCCCAATTCACTGGGCGGCTTCTCTTGCGGAGATGGTGTTAGAGGTTTATCCCGCGAAGTCTGCAGATGAAGTTGATTCGACCACTCGACTGGGCTTCGAGGTCACTGAAGCTGTTGTCGTGCTGGAGAGATTACGAACCGCAGGATTTAAAGTGGTCAAAGAATTGAGTCAGGGACCGTGGGGAACGAGAGCCGTGGTAAGGGATCCGGATGGAAGATCAGTGGAGATAGTTCAGGTCACGACGTCGCCGAAATTCGGTGGCGAAGACCTTGGGGCGTAATATGCGGTCGATCTACTTTACTGGATAAAGACAGTATCACCTTTTTGCGATTCTCTCCCACATAGTTTTGAACGTGCCGACAGACACTGCAGTGACTCGAAGTTTGGAAGCACACGACTTCGAATAGTCCGTCAGGAAGGCACCCATCGCCGCATGCCACGGCAATTCAAGCGATCTCATTCTCGACGTGAGAAGCTGCGAGCCATGGTCTCAAAATCGCTGATCGTGTCGTGAGTATCGTCTCTCCCGACAAGTCCCTGCATCAGAAAGTAGCCGTCGTCTTCAAACAACATTACCTGATAGATTCTAAGTGGCGTTCCGGATGAGGTATATTTTCCAACAGCGTGAGTCTCAAAGCCGTTCAGCCCATCAATAGATATGGCCTTGTGCGACATAACGCGTTCAATTCTCGTTTCCGCTGTTTCATTTAGTCGCTGACGGGAATACTCCTCCCGATGTACGGCCTTTACTGGAGAGATTGACGGCCCAGCAACAAACATCGGCTCCCCGGGGGACCGCAAAGGAATTGTTCCAGTTCGAGTCAGGCATACCGCATCGCCAACGCTCAGAGAAGAAACAGGGGTCAAGTCGCCGCTGATCATGATCTCGAATGAATTCCGAGTAAGTACCTTTGACTGTGACTCTTTGCGGACAGCAGCGATAGATTTGGAGCTCAGAAGTATGTCTTTCAGATCTTCTGAATATCGCTCATGATCGATTGCCCGAAAGCTGGCGGTCAGGAGACGGGTTTCATTGTCGTCACCAAAAGCCAGGATCCATTTCTCGATCTTACTTCCCTCGACTTCTTGTTCGACATTAATGAGTACTGCCCGTTTACTGTCGTGGGTAATTTTCCTTTGGCTTTTGAGGTTCATCCCTGATGCCGCGAAGCGTTTAGGATCGAATTGCTCAGTGCACGCCTCAAACGACCCGGGCAATCTCGCCATCAGTATCGACGCCTGATCCTCGGGCTTCTGAAATCCAGTGAAGTTGGCCTGTTCAAAACCGTCTGGCTGATCAAGCTCCAATGCCGGTTCCGGAAACTCAATCCTTTGGGGCTTTTTGCGTTTCGCTGCGACGGTCCCTCTCTTTCGCGAGTTTGCTCGTTCGGCTGTCTTCCGTTGCTGCTCAATGGCAGCGACAACACGATCAAGCTTCTGCATGCGGGCCATGTCCAAAACTGTAGCCCCGGCGATGTTCTTTGCCTCAACGTCTGCACCTCTTTCGAGGAGGAACATGGCCAGTTCCTCATGCTTGGAAAAAACAGCTGCAAATAGAGGAGTGACGCCATAGTTCGATGCCAGTTCCATGTCGGCCCCATTGCTGAGAAGCGCCTGCACAGTCTCGATTCCACCGGTTTGCGCAGCCGCGAGCAGGGGCGTGACGTCCTTCTTGACAGGCTTATTCGGGTTCGCACCGGCCTTGAGAAGGAGTTTCACGATTTCGGGCTGATCCATACCGCTCGCCAGAACGAGGGCTCTGCCGTCGTCTGGTGTCTGTTGATCCTGATAAGCTCCAGCAGAGAGCCATTGAGTCACAGACTCCGCATCCTTGCGACGGACAGCCTCAACGAGATTTGCGTACGGATCACCTTCGAACGCACTCTGCAGATGGTCCAGGTCTGCTTTCATCTCTTTTTGTTTCAAAGCCACATAGGCATCAGACTCTTTCCTCAGCGATTCGTGGTAGGCCGAATACTGACGGTCGCGTTCCTCCAACAGTGCCTCTTCTCGTTTCTGCCGCTCCGAATCGCCGCAGCCAGTTATTGTCATTGCGACAAGCACGAACGAAATCGAAAAGGTCTTTGGCATGTGAGAGATCCTTAGCAGCCTGTTGGTTTAATCCTAACCCGCTGCGCCAGCGAGAGATTGTTGTTGAAGACGCATCGACTTTTATCCCTCACTGAAGTGTCCGGTCGTGAACTGCCATTAAATCAATAGCACGTTAGCGCCTCAGTCAGACCGTTATGAGAAATGAGCACCTGCGGAGATGCTTCCACGAAGTGGCTGATACAGCGACACTTAACTCCGCACGGAAGTGCATCGAGTGGCTTGTGCAGAATCTACCTCACAGTCAGAGTTGGTTGAAGTAAAACGGCACTTCATAACGCTGAAATCTGCGGGTGAAGACAACAAACGACCAGAACAAAGTACAATGCCCCCCTTAGCGAATGCCGGGGAGTGTACGCTAGTGGTTTGTCAAGCTTTAATTTGGGGGTAGTGGACCTTGCTAAAGGTCCTCCTGTGTTGGGATCTTTA
>JBILXT010000033.1:0-33000 GCA_044378235.1 Planctomycetaceae bacterium | reverse complement strand
TCAGTATTTTCAGGATTCGCAGAGACTAGACGGCGAGCCTGCGTCAGTCGCCACGCTGCCTTCCAATCTGATTCTTTTCGTGGGACTTGATGATCGCGTGCAACGATTTCCGCTGCACAATCGAGTGCTGGGAATCAAGGCGGCTGGTGTACCCTCGGCCCAGACAGAGGTGCCCGCTTCTGGTGACGTCTTCCGGAGCCATGGGCGGAATGAGTTCTGAAGCCACCGAGTCGGTGCCGCAACCGGTGCAGGATTAAACTAAAGACGACACAGGTCGGGATGAGCCCGGTTGATTTCGTTTCGCCTGGGATTGCAGAATATCTTTGAGGGCCATCATTCTTGTCCAACTTCTCAGGGCTTGCTACTTTGGATGAATCTGGCACTGACCGGAAGGTCGTTTCTCTGCATAGGCTTCACGACGACTCTCATCTGACAATCGCAACAAAGGCTCTGGAATGACCTGGCGAACTTCCCGCGGCAAGAGAGTTTTAACTGGCACGGAACGCGAATTTTTTCTGACGGCGTTTGGCAGTCTGGTGGATGAAATTCGGGCGGAACTTGCCGCGCACAGAGATCCTGTTGAGTTTGGAATTGCCGTCTTCGACCGATTGCAACCGTGGTCGAAGCTGGCTGTACTTGCAGATGTTGGTTCTGCCTTGATTCACAAGACAAAAAAATGCCCTAAACACACAGCCGTCAGTGAAGGGGCGATCGCAGCCGTGTTCTGCCAGATGCACGTTCTGATTGAGATCGAGATTGACATTGAGGCAGATACGAGGCAGGAAGACCGCTTCCTTTTTCGGAAGCAGGTCTGCTCAGCGTTGGAAGAGTTGTGTCCAAAAGCTGATCGGCCTGAGATCACATGTGGCGATACCCGGGAATGGTACTATGCTCTGCAGACTCTTTCAGACCGGATTCTTTGGGATCAGGATTATCTGACCGCCGATGCGTTTATGGATCTCAATCCCGATGACACGAGGGTTGTACGTCAGGTGACTGGGATTGACCGGGAATACGCCACCACGATTGCTCCTGATCCCAGCGAATCCGAACGTCGTCTGTTGCTGATGCGGTTGTGCGGTCTTTATCTGGAAGGCGTTGAGTTTTAGCGGCTTGTTGATCCGGATCGTAGTGAAGACGGTAGTTGGAATTGCCGTTCAACATTGCAAACGAATCCACAGTGAACCCATCACTGCAGACCGGGCCACACTGGAATATCAAAGCACCGTAATGTTCCCGGCAACAGTTTTGCTGTCGTGGCCCTACATCAGGTTCCGAGCTTTGATGCTCAAGTATTCATTGATCAATCGCTCGGTCAGTAGATCCGGCGGTGTATCAATCAGCATGATTCCGGCTTCTCGAAGTGAAGCGGCTTCCTGTGACTGACCTGTCAAAACCTGAGCGGCCGCTGCCGTGTGATACGCATCCAGATCAGACTCCGGAATACGGTCCGCCATTTGTCTAAGGCCCACGTCCTGTAGCAGGACACACAAAGGCAGGTATGGCAGCGATCGCAGTTTAAGACTCTCGCCAATCACGCGCAACTGTAGTTCATCGGTCACGAAGGTGATCAGAACGATCAGAGCACGTTTTCGCTGGACTGTTGTCAGATATTCCAACGCAAGGCTGTAGTCGGAGACGTTTTGCGAGGCCTGAATGTCGTAGGTGGATCTCAGGATCGACTGAATCCCCGGCTTGCCTCGCACCGGACGGATGAACCGTTCGATCTTGTTGGAGAACGCCAGCAGCGAAACATTATCCCCCTGCCCCAGTGCGATGTAGCTGAGCATGATGGCTGAGTTCAGCGCGCGATCGAGATAAGAGATGCCGTCCGTTTCGTTTCTCATGAAGCGACCGCAGTCAACCATGATCACGATATTCTGATTACGTTCGACATTGAACTCTCGACTGATGAGTTGTCGTTGTCGGGCGGTGGCCTTCCAGTCAATCTGGCGGATTTCATCGCCGTAACGGAATTCTCGCAGCCGTTCGAATTCTCGACCCTGCCCGGGCATGCGCACCATGCGAACGCCGATCTCGGACAGACGATTCTGGCGAGCCATTAATTCATAACGATAGACTGCTCGAATGTCAGGATAGATGCGAATCGGTGTGGGAAGAGGGCGAATCTGATGACGCGTCCACAGCCCCAGTCGAGTTGGAAACCGCAGGTGCACCGCCGGCATTTCGGATGCCCCGCGACGACTTGGTTTCACGGAATATTGAATCGCCTCTTCTTTTCCCGGGCCGACTGTGACGGACTGCGGGAGTTTATCAACTTCGCAAAGTGGTCCCGGATCATCGTGCAGAGTCATCGCCAGAGTCAGTCCGGTGCGATTGCGAACTGTCAGAGTCGCCGGATTGGATGCACCGACGCTCAGGACTTCCGAAATCTCCCGATGGATGGCAACATCGTTCGGGCTCGGGCTGATCAGCAAATCAACGCAGGCCACTGCCACCAGAACCAGGTTCAGGAGCAATGCTGCATCAGCCGCCGAGCGATTCAAGCCTGCCAACAGAAGTGGCATGGCCAGAATCGCCGCCGTCAGAACGAGTCGCCGGGACGGAATCATGACTTCGGCGCCTCCACGCTCTCCAGAATCGCGCGGATGGTTTCGTCGGGAGTTCCGCCTTCCAGTTCAGCCTCAGGACGCAGACGCAGACGATGTCGCAGAATCCACGGAGCCAATTCCTTCACATCATCCGGAGTCACGAAGTCCCGACCTCGACTGGCCGCCATTGTTCGAGCCGCCAGCAGCATGTTGACACCAGCACGAGGACTGGGGCCAACGGTGACCGATCCCCATTTCCGCGATGCGTCGAGAATATCCACGATGTACTTCAGGATCTTCGGTTCCACGATGACCTGCTTAACGACATTCTGAATCGCCAGCACGTCTTCGGAAGTGAGCACGGGCTTCAAATCAAAGTCTGCCAATCGTCGCGGATCTTTTCCGGAGGCATAGTGTCCGAGAATGTCGATTTCGTCCGCCGGAGGCGGATAGTCGACAAGCAGTTTGAACATAAAGCGGTCCACCTGAGCTTCCGGCAGAGGATATGTTCCTTCGTGTTCGATCGGGTTCTGGGTCGCGATCACCAGAAACGGACGTTTCAGAATGTGCGTCTTGCCGTCAACGCTGACCTGCTGCTCCTGCATCACTTCCAGCAGGGCAGACTGAGTCTTGGGGGGCGAGCGATTGATTTCGTCGGTCAGCAGGATGTTCGTGAAAACAGGGCCTTCGTTGAAGCTGAAGGCCTGTTGTTTCATGTCGTAGATGCTATGTCCGGTCAGGTCGGAGGGCATCAGGTCCGGCGTAAACTGAACGCGGCGAAACTGACATGACACCGTCTTCGACATGACGTTGACCAGCAGAGTTTTGCCGAGTCCTGGCGGTCCTTCGATCAGGACGCTCCCCTCGGCAAACAATGCAATGACAACGCCTTCGACCAGTTCAACCTGTCCGATTACAACCTTGCCGATCTGTTCAACGACGTCGTCAAACAGTCTCTTGACATCAATCAGTTCCATGGGAGTTACACTTCACACTCAGGGATTAGTATTGGTTAAAGCTAATAAATTCCGGGGTATCTTCGTCGGGATGTGGGAATAGCTACGGCAGACCGCTTGCAAGTATTCAATTCTCTCTGATTCCTTCTAATCGTTGCTGCAGTTTTGCCAGCCATCGCAGCATTGCTGCGGTTTTGGCTGAGGAAAGCTGACCAGACTCCGCCATCAGATGAGCCTCATGGAGTTGTGCTCTTACTTCCTCAACATCCATGCCAGCGCGATTGGCAATCTGTTCGGGCTGATCCAGCCTGAGAAGACTTCCGTAGCGTCTTCGAAGACGGCTGGTCATATAGTCGAGATAACCGCGGACAACGATTCCGCCGTCGCGAAGCCGATACTGCAGATTGCCGACAGCCTGAGCACTCTCTTTCAGCGATCGACGCTGAGAACTGGTCACATAAAGGGCCGGTCCGAACCGATGAAATGCCATCCAGATGCCAAGAATCGCGACCAGCAGGAGTTGAAGTGTGCCGATTCGCAACGTTGGGCTGAACAGGATGCCCGTGTTCTGGAACGAGTCACTGGCGTTGAAGAATTCACTGAGCACAATCGCAGGCTGATAATCGTTCGGATAGTACTCGTCTTCTTCCTTTGCCGTGCAGCGTTCAACCATGCGAACTGCCAGCCGACGCGATCCTTTGAACAGCATAGCTCGGTTTGAGAACAAATCGGCGCTTGAACAAACCAGAACACGCCCAGCACCCAACTGCCACGTCGCTGCCTCAACCATGCCGTCTGTGGATGTGAGTAATGTTTCCGTTGTGAGATGCGTTGGGAGTTGGAGTTCTGCTGTTGACTGAAAATCCACGTAATCCGACACCAGGCTGCTGGAAGCATGCACTGCGACGCCTCGGTCCTCTTTGTCTGTTTCAGCAGTCACCCCGCTGTTTGCTGTGGTGGCCGGAGTCGGTACTGCATTGGGATTTGTTGTCGTGGATCCGTCCGTTGTGGGTTGTGTTGAGCCGGCAGCATCCGGTGAGTCCGTCGAAGCTGCTTCTGCATCTTCTGCTGTCGTTGAACCATCAGGAGCAGACGTTCCGGGGGTTGCAGGAGTTGCCCCGGGTGCAGTTGTAGCCGCCGCTGCGATGACAGCAGCCAGCGTGATTTCTGATCGATACTTCAAATGAATTCCGAGGCTTGGCAGTACGACTTCCGGAGGCGGCTCATCGGGGGTCGGCCATTCATAGGACATCCAGTTTGGTGCGAAAAGCAGATCGCCGCCGTTGTACACGAATTCATAAAGCTGCTGCTGTTCTTTCTCGTTGGGATATCTATCGGGCGCGACAAGGATCATCGTCGCCGACTGAGTTGGCGTCACTTTCACGGATTCGCGCGTGACGTCCGGAAACAGTTGACTCAACGTCCGGTAAAGTCCAAGCTTTCCGTCGACCGTTGTGCTGTAACTGTCGGCTGCCGAACCGTCTTCTCCGGGAAGCCACCAGAACTGCAGCAACACCAGGAGAGCGGCGGCGAGTCCCCAAAACGTGTCAGACTGCAGCAGTCGGCGTTTCTTCTTCACGGAAGGCTCCCCGAAAACTTGTCAGACATTGTTCAAACATCTCCGCCGTCGGATTGCGACGGCCGAAGAACACGTATTCGAATTGCGTCGCCGTCGTCAGGAAAGCGTTTCGCTTATCCTGCCGACGCCAGACACAACGCAGATAATCTCGGTTGGTAAGACCTTTTCGATAGCGAATCAACCCGGCCCGCTCGATCCAGCTCATGCTCCCCAACAGCAATTCACGAATCGCCGCACGGTGATCACCGGCCGCCGCAAGATTGATGGCTCGCGATTCATACGTCGAAGCCGCCAGATCTCCGGGCGGAGTCATGACGTCAGAAAGCACGTCGGAGAGATCACTCAGCAGGCTCTCCCGCTTCTGCTTCTTCGCATCGATCGACTTCACCACCATCGCGATGATGACGATGAGAATGGCAATGATCGCGATAATGGCCAGCGTTGTCAGCAGATCGGTGATACCCAGAAATCCAAAGCCACCGCCGGATGAGTTCTGTGCCGGAGGCGGACGAGTCGTTCCTCGGGGAGATCTTAGGCCGCTGAACAACCATTCAAAGAAATTCCCGATGGCACCGAAGACATCGCCTATTCGTTCGCCGGCCCATTCGAGTGCGGTGCCCAGAAAACCCTTATCAATATCGACTTCAGGAAGTTGTTCAAGAACTCGTCGACGGACAGAACGAAATTCGTTTCCTCCCATGACTTGATCGCCGACCTGATCGATCGCATCGTCCGTCAGCAAGCTGCCTTCCTGAATTGCCAAAGGCATAGCGATTGAAGCCAAAGCGCTTTGGTGAAGCGTGAGAAAAGTCATCAGGCTGAAAAGCACAATTCTCATCATGCCAGTTCCTCCAGTCGAGCCGCCTCGGCACGATACTGTAACTGCAGATCCCAGCACTCGTTTCGAATACGCTGGTCCAGGTAACAGAAGAACCACGCCAGACGAATCACCGGATAAGGAAGCCAGAGAGCTAACTGAATTGTTGTCAGAAAGGCGGGATCATCATGAGTCAGTTGCAGGAACACGTCGCGACCATCTCGACTGGCCTCGAACAGAATGGCAAAAAAGATCGGACGATTGAAAACCATGGTGGCCGCCAAATCGATCAGAACAAACAGGCCGAACGACAGAAAAGACCAATAGAACAGCAAGCCCAGGACTCTGCCCAGGCTGCGTCCGTAGCCACCGCCGCCGGAAAGCCAGCTCAGTCGTGCCGTTACGCCTTTCAGTTTTGATTGTTCGAGAAACAGGACTTCCGGCATATGTCCCGCGTAGGCCGTCACAAAAACGGACGGGACGATCAAACAGAACCCGGAGATGAATTGGAAGAAACGAGTCACAAACGACAGCAGCAACCAGCTCCAGAATCGATGACGCCATGCTTTGATGGAAGCACGCACCGAGATCGGGACGCCAAAAACCTGAGGCCCCATACACGCGACAAGCAATGCGTTAAAGATTGCACTGAAGAACATAAAGATCATCAGTGACGGAATCAGCATATCGGTCGTCTGGGAGACCGTCAGCCAGACCAGAGCACAGGACGGCACGGCGCAGATGAGCCACAGACGGGTGATCGGTGCGGCGAACTCGCGGGAAAAGACGAAAGCGAGGTCCATACACCCGCCGAAGGTTCGTCGTTCCACCGAGACGATGCATTCTTCAACTTTCATGGGTGATTCTCTCCCGCCCCGACATGGTCAGGTAAACTGCAACCAGCAGCCAGAGCATCGAACCCACGACATATTTGATCGACGATGCGATCGGAAGCGGCGAAAAATATCCCTCCAGCATCGCGGCGACGAACAGCATTCCGCCGGCACCCAGTGCCAGCTGTAGGGCTTCTACGCCATGAAACTTCAAAGAGTCACCGCGCGTGCGTTGTCCGGGCATCAGAATACCCTGAGCCAAGACCAATCCTCCGGCTCCGGCAATGACGATGGCGGTCAGTTCGAACGATCCGTGTGAGATGATAAAGCTAAAGAAGTTATCCGCAGTTGGATTCCCTTTCGCCAGGATCGCTCCTTTGAGGATCCCGATGATAATTCCGTTGGAGATCAGAACATAACATGTACCAATCCCAACCAGAACACCCATTGCGAAAGCCTGAAATGCAATGCTTGTGTTGTTGTTGATGTAATGGCCGAACATGCGAGTTCGCTCGCTGGAGTAACGCGAGTCACCTTCAACGTAAAGATCGCTTTCATAGCTCTTTAAGGCTTGCTCGATCGTTTCTCGCCCCGCAATCATTTCTGCGAGATCCGGGCGTGTGTAGCCCACCCAGACCGAAGCGATCAACGGGACAAGGAACAGAGCTAACGCCAGAAAGAACGGCTTGTATCGCCGTCTCAGCAGACGCGGGAAGCCCACCGCAAAAAAGTCCCATACGGATCGAACAGACTGCGGAGGGGATCGATAAAGACAATTGTGTCCCTGCGCGACGAGGTCATTCAGGTACTGTTCCAGTCGCGCGCCCCACTCCCGTGATTGCACCAGAGAAAGGTCGTAGCAGATGGAACGATAAAGTCGGGAGAGCGTCGCGACGTCACGATTTCCCCAAGTCGACTGGCGAGAGTTCTTCATCCGCGAAACCAACGCTTCAAATTCGCGCCAGTCGTTGCGTCGATCTCGAATAAATCGCTCACGATTCACTGCCAGGTTCTCCTGACGACAAACCAGCCATCTCTCGATTCTCTTCATAAGAGGAATCGCGGTTCGACCGTTTCTTTTCCTTTGCCTGTCGATTCGTTGGTGACTCGGAATTCTTTGAGGTCCCCTTGGTGCCGGCGGGGTCATCTGCGAATGTCTTGAGCACTCTCAGGATAAATTGTGTGTGTCGAAATCCCTGCGTACGAAAATATGTATGAGGATTTCGAGGATCCGGAGCGGGATCCTGATAGCCCAGTCGTTTCCGCAGGGCCTCACTGAGTGGCCTTGCGATTTCTTCCCGGCGTGCGTCATGGATAACACGATCCGATTCAAACAGGCGTTCGATGACCGCTAAAGTTCTTTCGGGGACACTAAATCGTCGAGGACATTCTGATCGCAATAGTGGTTCGATGTTTGCGGTGAGTCCCCCGGTGCGGCTAATCCATTCGCGACGTTCATCAATCACCATCGTGTCGAAGACCAAATCTCCCAGACGCTGCATGCGGCGAGTCATCAACATGGAAATGAGGCCGACGGTGTAGCAGAACGGCAGCATATCGGCTGTTCGCAAAAAATTTCGGCCTATGGCACTTGTGACGTCGATCGGAGTCCCGTTCGTGCGGACAACGCGGAGGCCTGCCGACTTTTTCCCCGGTGTCTGGCCGTTCATCCATGACTCGAACAAGCTGCCATAAAACCAGTTCATGACGAAGCCAATGATCGACATGATCCCGGCAACGAAGTTTTCACTGGAGTCCGCAAATGCCCCGACGGCCGATAACAGAATGCCAACACCTGCAAGGATGCCCAGCTTCAATAGATTGTCAATCAGCCATGCCCAGGCTCGCGTGCCGGGTCCCGCAATTACAAACTGAAAGTCCACACCTTCCGGAGTCTCGACGATGACTCGTGTGTCCACTTTTCGTTTGTGGTTTTCGTTCATGACCGAGGTAAGAAAAGTTGACGCCTATCGGCCGGAATGGGAGGAATGAAGCAGACGGATGGCGGACTTAAGTCTGCAAAACGACTCTGCCCGACAGGTGACCTGCCAATTGCTGGCAACGATGACAGAAACCAACGGTGAATGCAAGCCGCTGGCGAGCAGTTAGAGTCTCCGAGGTGTCGCGGTGGGTTGGCTATGCAAGTCCATGCTGCCTTCAAGGATTCTTGTGTTGCCGGAAGGCGAACGTTGCCTGAAATTTGATGAGTATTGCAGGCTGCATTGCGTTACCGCATGCACGGAAACCGCGGCATACCCCGAAGCACAGCCCGGAAGACCTACAACTGCTGAGTTGTTACGGCCAGTCTTTCCGACGCGTCGGTAGATCTCACATCGATCTCACCGGAGTGAGTTAAACTCATTGGGGGCGGGTGCGCATGGCAACCACGAAAGACACGAAACACACAAAAATACGGCACAGAAGTCACAGTTGTGGAATGCTGTTTTTCGTGTCTTTCGTTTGTTTCGTGGTTACAAAATAATCCTTCGAAGATACCGAGCCGCCGTTGCGCCGAATCGATGTCAACACTTCGGTGAGACCGACCGACGCATCGAAGATTTGGAAGCCCAGCCACTGTGGTCACCTCGACAGGCCTCTCAATCTGCAAGTCGTTCCGACTTGACGGCATCCAGAGTGTGTTTTCTCGCTTTGCCTGCGAGTCATGGACTCTGATGAACTCCATCACTCACGTCGCCGATGCTGTGCCCTGATGCCCCATCAAGGCGAACAACACGAAATCAGACCACCAAGAGGACCTTCCGCATCCGAACCTTTACTTCCGAAGCTTACCTGCATCTTTTAGCAACATACGAATCACATCCGCGCTGGAGTGTCGAAACTGGAAGCCGGTTTCGTCAACGAGCCGTGCAGACGACACGACCCACGGATAGCGAATGAAACTCCAAAGCGGTGCTGGAAAACGAAAGATCGGAAGTCGCAAGGCCCACCAACATGTTGTGACCAGTCGACACAGCCAGTAGGGAACCGGAAGAGCAATTCGACCGCTCATCTTCCCCAGTTCTTTCATCGTGACAGTGTCAAATGGGCCCACATTGAAGGGTCCGCGAGCTCTCGCTTTCAGTATCGCCATTGTTGCCTGAGTCACATCTTCAAGATGCACGAACTGCATCTGAGGATTATCGCCACCGGGCAATGTCAGAACCGGCGGAACCGTAAACAACGGGATCATGAAATTGCTGACACCGGGACCATAGATGATACATGGCCGAGCCCAGCTCACGATCAGTTCCGGATTAGCCGCCGAAAACTCCGCCAGTAGTCGTTCCACTTCGACTTTGTCAGCCGCATAACGATAGTCCGTTCGGGCTCTCAGCGGGTGCTCTTCAGTCATCGGCACAGGATTGTCTGGCCACGCTCCATAAGCTGTCGCACTGGACGCCACAAACAGCCGCTTCACATTGGCAGTTACGACTGCGGCCAGAAGATTCCTGGTACCCTCAACGTTGATCTGATGCATCCTCCCTTCATCGCGCATGGGATTCACGACAAAGGCAAGATGAAGCACCGTATCAGGATTAAACTGCTGAATGTGCTCGGAAAGCTTCGAGCTTGTAATATCACACGTCTCGAATCGATCAGGAGCATCGCTGCGAGGGGCGACAACGTCCAGGCCAAGGATCTGAGCCGACGGCCAGAAGGCACGAATCGCGTTAACCAGCGATCGACCATAAAAGCCGGAACTGCCCGTGATAAGAATTCGCTCAGGATTCATCGTGAGGACTGGAAGAACAACTGGAGCCCGGGGTTTCAGTAATTGACAGGGACCGAATTGTAGCCCCTGCCCTGCCCCACGTCCAAAGAGCGATCTCCGCAGCACATCAATCGGCTATTCGTCAATTCTTGTGAGCAGCATGATCAGTTGTAATTCACTTGGCGAAGACTTCTCGGATGTTCGCTCACTAAGGGATGAGACAAGCGTCGGCCGTCCAACATGAAGTCTGCAAGTTCCTTCTGCAGCTTCTTTCGCGAGAGAGTAACGATCAATCTTCCCTGCATTCGCAGTGTCCAGGCCTTTGTCATCGCGACTCGTGACGAACGTTCGAAAAGTAACGTCCGCCTGATCAGTTGATTTGCCATCCTTCGCCACGGCATACTCAGGCACCGCCTGCACTGTCGCCTCAAGCATCAGTCCCAGAAAGAGCGTCCTGACGATTGGCTGGTCGCCGGTAACTCCTTCCCCGACGACAGGGACAGATCCCGAGATCACAGGAACATGATTCCCGGAGGCGACATGATTGGTCAGTCGCTCTCGGCAAATTAAGGTACCGTGGTGGCCCGATTTGCCTTCCTGCAGTGTCGTGAGTTGCTTCCGAACGTCTTCAATCTCGGGCTCACCCACTATCATCTGTTCGATGTTTCCACGATCTGCCATGTCCACAGGAATCCACCATGCTTCCAGGCGATAGGTTTGACTTCCGACAACGGACGATGTCAGTTCCTTCAGAAATGTTGCGATTTCCCCATGCACCTTCTCTGTCTGACGGATCATCAGGGAATTACCAAGATCGTGAATCAACTCGTACCCATCTCCACTCTCCCAGGAATCATTAGCGATCGTGTCCTTGATGAGATCGGCGATCGATGGCCCACCTAATCCTTCCAAATAGCTTTTTAGACTCTGTTCTTCGTTGCTGGATCCGGCGACGAAAACGTTGGCAGGTACCCCGCCGCTATAGCCACCGCCACCCATCTGGATCGGTTCAGCCGGTACATTGAAGAACCCGCCACCTCCGCCTCCCACCTGTCCGCCGCCGCCACCAAATCCACCTTGTCCGCCGCCGATGCCCCCAACGTCGACCCCTGTGACCTGAAAGGAACCAACATCAAATCGATGATGCTGGCGAGGCGTAACCAGCGGAGTAATGTCGTAAAACTTTACAACCAGCGGCTGAATGGCGTCCGCCACAGCGGCCTCCTGAGCAGAACACGGCGCAGAAGATGCCAACATCCCGGACAGCAACACCAATAAACCCAACGATCTGACCATGGTTTTCTCCTTCGAAAAATGAGTATCAAATTCACACCACTTTGGGAGATTTCGTCAGTAAAGAGGCTCAGAAAAGGGGTCAGGAACCAATCGCCAATTGGCCCGCAGGGTGCTGCGCACTATTGGTTCCTGCCCCGGTTCCTGCCCCCTTTTCTGAGCGTCGCTACGCTGACAAAATCTCCCTGCTGACTATCGCGATCCTGAACCCGCCCCTGTTGCCGTTTTAAGCTGTATCGCAGCGGTCTGAATCACGGCATAACGTTCCGGATTCTTTTGCAGATGAGCCAGATAACCCATCGCCGTTTCCGAACCATTCCACATCAGAATGGCCACAGGCTCCCAACGATGTGGAAAGTTCTGACAAAGCAATTCTGTTCTTTTGAAAGTAGACTCATCACCCCTTCTCCCCAATGACTGAATTGCGGCAAGGCGGTCATCCATGACGGGTGCATCAAGTTCAGCAAACAACAGGTCGACAAGCTCCGGAGATAACTCATCAACGACCTGCAAACAAAGATCTCGGCAATCGGGGGTTCGCACCAAATGCAGCCAGATGAAGGCAGCCTGAGGTGTCTTCCGATGAGCCAACTCAATCAGAAGCTCCTTGCGAGTTACCACATCTCCGCCCTGAACAACCAACGCCGCAAGCATTTGCTCGCTGGAAACTCGCTTCACGGATTGCACGGCAGTCGTTCGCAAGTCCGGCTTCTCAGCCACCTTTAACAACAACGGCACCGTGCCGTCAGAACCTACAAAACCCATCGCTGCGATGGCAGCCGTCTGCCTCTGGCCGGTCGCGGTTCGAACGATCTCTGTCAGGAGATATTCAAATTGAGCTTTCCGGGGCAGCAATGTTTGGCAACAGGTCTCCGCCTTCTGCCCTTCTTCAAGGCACGCAAGGACGGAATCCAACTGCTGCTTCATCTTTTCACGCTGACTCAGTCGCTTACGCTTTGCACTGACGGGGTCCGCAGACGGTGTCAGTTTTCCTGCCTGATTATTCGCGAGCGACTCTTTCGGCGTATCACTCATGACTGGAGTAACAGATTTCTTGTCTTCTGTATCGCCTGACGGAGTCATCTGTTCCGGCAACAGAGTGGTCTCAATAACCTTCGAAGGGTTCAACTCCTGCGGCTTAGCAACAATATCGTTCTGTCGGTGTGACTGCGTCGTCCAACGCCCAGCGAGGAATGCAAGAATCATCCCGGCCATCGATACGCAAATGACCAACCATCGCTTTCGCCCATAACTTTTGACCTCAATCAAAGGTGTGACCGTCGTTGCCGGATCCTCACCAGACTCCAGCAACGCAGTCGTAGTCACGGCCGAGAGTCGCATTAGCGTTGCAGCATCAGCCTCCGGCCATTTCGCTTCGGACAACAACAGATCCAACTCAGCATCCAGTTCAGCCTCGGGAAGGTCCGTCTGCTTAAATGAATCGGCATTCATTGGTCAACTCCGGTCTTCATCAGCGTTCCCAATGTTTTGCGCAACTGTTGTCTCGCAGCAGTAAGATTCGAATACACATTTTGAATCGTCAGGCCGAGCAACTCAGCAACATCCTGTGGCGACATCTGCTCGTAAGTCACAAACACCAGGACCTCACGCTGCCGCTCTGGAAGTCGCGACACATGCTGTGCAATCAGCTCAGATCTTGCCTGTTGCTCATTCTTTTCGTCCGTTGTATCACTGGGAGCCACGGGGTCTTCCGACAATGTTTCCACTGACTGTTTTGATGTCACCCATGTGCGAAACACATTCACGATAATTCGATTGAGCCATGTCCGGAAAGTGCAGTCGCCGCGAAACGTCTCTCGGGATCGAGCCGCCCGTAACAGCGACTCCTGAAGAATGTCCTCGGCATCATGAACATTTCCGGTCAGCCGCACCGCAAGCCTGAGCGCATTCGGGAGCTGGGATTGGAATAGATTCTCCCAGTCTTTATTTGCTTCAGACATTCGGCCTTGCCTTTGCTGACTCTTCTACTCAGACAGACCAGCCCAGGACGAAAAACTCAAAAACGAAATCGCCGATCTCTGAAGTTTTTCTGAAACGCGTTTTCTTGTTGAATACCGGCCAGATTTCTGCCGCCACGTGCAGAAGTTTGGCAGAATCGTCAGACAAATCCGGCTGCCACTGGCCTCCTGCTGCTGCGATAATCCCATCGCGCGGGTATTCTGCCTTCACGAATTTCGGCAGCGTTGGTGAGTGACGATAAAGCAGCTGACTGGTCAGCATTTTGAGACGTTCAATAAATTAACGGCTGGAACGCGTTCGCTGCCGATCATCGTGATCTCAAGGACCCTCTTCGATGATTCGAACTCTTTCAATATCTGCGCTTGTCGCGATTTTCGCGCTGATCACGCCGACATTTGGTCAGGAATCTCGCCTGCTGTCGCCTCAGGAAACAGCCGGTGAAATTGACCGGCTGTTTGCCGAATCGTGGCAAAAGCAGTCTGTGGAACCTGCGCCAGCAGCCAGTGACGAAGAATATGTGCGAAGGCTCTATCTGGATCTGGCTGGCCGAATTCCGGCTGCCGCAGAGACTCGCGAGTTCCTTGAGAATGCGTCACCTCAGAAACGCGAGGAACTTGTTGAGGCCCTGCTCGATGGCCCCGCGTTCGTGCGGCATTTCACCATTATCTGGCGAAATGCACTCATCCCACAGGCGTTCAACGATCTACAGACGCGGGGTCTTGTTCCGGGGTTCGAGGCCTGGCTTTGGAAACATTTCTCTGAGGAGACTCCGTACGATCGCATGGTCCATGAACTGATCACAACCCCGATCGATTTCGGTGATAATGCGGGCAACGTTCTCAATGCCGCCAGCAGTCCCAGCGCCTTCTTTATTGTGCGCCAACTGCAACCAGAAAACCTTGCGACTGGAACCTCTCGCGCGTTTCTGGGCGTTCGCCTGGATTGTGCTCAATGTCATGATCATCCGTTCGACAAATGGAAGCGCAATCAGTTCTGGAGCATGGCGGCTTTCTATTCCGGCTTTCAACGCCCCGAAGGCACTGATCCAGAGAATGCGTTGATGATGTCGATGAATGAGGTGAAGAGTTCTCGATCAATCAAGGTTCCATCAACGGGCGATGTCGTTCCCGCGATGTTCCTGACGGGCACTGAACCGGAATGGACTGAAGATTCTATACCTCGGCAAGTGCTGGCCGACTGGGTCACATCAAAAGACAATCCATGGTTTGCGAAGATGGCGGCGAATCGGCTTTGGGCTCAGTTTCTGGGTCAGGGAATTGTCCAGCCGGTCGATGACTTTTCCGACAACAACCCGCCGTCTCACCCGGAGGTGCTCGATTTACTGGCCGAACAATTTGCAGCTCATAACTTTGATCTGAAGTTTTTGGTTCGCACCATCACGGCCACTCAAGTTTATCAAACGACCAGTCGCCAGACTCATGCCAGCCAGGCTGATCCCAATCAGTTTGCTCGCATGGCCCTGCGCGGCCTGACACCCGAGCAGTTCTTTGACAGCCTGGCCGAAGCCACTGGATACTATCAGCCGTTTCGAACAGACAATCCCTTTGTGATCGACGCCGATTCACCACGCGGTCGATTTCTGGAATTGTTCCGCGACGAGAATGAGTCTCCGCTGATGAAGGAGACAACGATCCTGCAGGCTCTGGCGATGATGAACGGTGACTTTGTCGACAATGCCACGACACTCGACAATAGCCAGACACTTCGAGCTGTCGTCGACTTTCCTCTGATGTCCAGCGACGAACGCCTGGAGACATTATTCATTGCAGCTCTCAGTCGTCGTCCCACGGACGACGAGAAAGCCCGCTTCGGCAAATACGTTTCTGATGGCGGCGCATCGGGCAATCCCAAAGACGCATTCGCGGATATCTTCTGGGCACTGTTGAACAGTAGTGAATTTCTGTTGAATCATTGAGTTTAACATAAGCCGGAACATGATGCAGACTGTTGATTCAATCGTTTAACGGTAAGCCGCAGGCGTCGTAGCCAGATCTCGCCTGCGTCTGCGGCTCGCCGTTAAACGAAAACGCTCATACGCGATCAAATCAACAGCCCAATACCGAGTCGCAAGGACCTAAACATGATCAATCGCCGAACGTTCTCAAAGTATGCCGGGTTGTCGCTGATTGGCTCGTCCATGTCCGGATGGCTTCCGCGATTAGCCGCCGAGGTTCAGCAGTCCGGCACAAAAGCACCTCGGTCGTGTATCCTGTTATGGATGTCCGGCGGTCCAAGTCAGATGGAAACCTTTGATCCAAAAGAAGGTCAGGAGAACGGCGGCCCGACAAAAGCCATCGACACCAGCGTGCCCGGAATTCGCATCGCCGAAAACCTGCCAAAAGTCGCAACAGTAATGGAGCATCTGGCGCCGATCCGTTCCATGTCGACGAAAGAAGGCGACCATACTCGGGCAACTTACTACATGCGAACCGGATATCTTCCACAGGGTCCGATTCAGTACCCCGCGATGGGCTCGTTCCTTGGGAAGGCTCTGAAGAAGCCAGAGTGTGATCTACCCTCGTTTATCGCCGTGAATCCGTTTCGTGCTTTTAGTCCGGCAGCATTCGGGCCTGGGTTCCTGGGACCGTCGTGGTCTCCGCTGGTCGTTGCGTCAGAAATGGATCAGCAGCAGAACATCTCGTTCGAAGTGCGAAATCTAAAGCCAGCGGATCGCCTGCCGGCTGCTCAGGTGGACTCACGATTGAGTCTGTTGAGTACTCTGGAGCATTCATTTCTGTCCGAGCGTCCTGATGGTCCGGGACACAGTCATCTGCAGTCGTATGAGCAGGCCGTTCGCATGATGAAGTCGGAGGCTGTGGCAGCATTTGATCTGGAACAGGAGGAGGCATCGCTCCGAGATGCCTACGGTCGAAATGCGTTTGGTCAGGGCTGTTTGCTGGCTCGTCGACTTGTTGAAAGAGGCGTCTCGTTTGTCGAGGTCTCTCTGAATGGCATCGATGGACTTGGCGGAGCTGGCTGGGATACTCATCAGGACAACTTCAACGCCGTGAAGGGTCTCTGTGGCATCCTTGACCCTGCCTGGGCCACGCTGATGACCGATCTGAAGCAGCGAGGATTGCTCGAGAATACGCTGGTCGTCTGGATGGGCGAGTTCGGTCGAACCCCAAAGATCAACGAAAACACCGGCCGCGATCATTGGCCTGGAAGCTGGAGCACAGTGCTCGGCGGAGCCGGCATCAAAGGCGGACAGACTTACGGAGCCACCAGTGATGACGGAATGGAAATCAAGGACGGTTTGCTCACCGTCCCCAATCTCATGGCCACAATCTGCCGAGCCCTCGCGCTAAATCCGGAATCCACAAACCTCAGCAACATCGGCCGCCCGATTCCTCTGGCCGACCACGGTTCAGCAGCGGTGGAACCACTTTTGATTTGATTCATCGCTACTCGTAGAACGGAAGCGTAGTCATGGATGACACAATTGGAATGATTGCATCCACAACGGGGCGGGATGCCACAACGTTCGAGCTTGTTAAGATGCGCAGATTCTCCGCCAACTACGGCACTGCTTACTTCAAACCGTCTGGCAACTGATAAAGCGTCACAATCTCTTCGGTCGTTAACGCGCGATCAAATATTGCCAGATCGTCGAAGTCACCGATGTAACTGATCCCCAGCATGATGGCCGCTCTGGATGGATCCCAGGAAAACTTCAGCGGTGCCTTCAGTGATCCCTGAGACTGCCCATTCAGATACAGCGTCGCGGTTGATTCGGCATTTGTTGACGAATTGATGTTCCCAAAAGTGTAGGCGACGTGAGTCCATTCTTTGCTGGCGAATGGTGGCTTCACAACGGGAACCATCGGACGATCGGCAACCTCAATCTGTTCCCACGGCGTATCTTTCGGATTCCAGAACTTGTAGTTGGAAAACACACCCAGTCGAAACGTGCGAGGCAGCTCTTTATCGAAATCCACAAAGAACGCCGCGTCGTTCCATGTCTTGTCGGTGATCTGAATCGGGTCGCAATAACCAGGCTTCAGATCTTTGTCGGGATCCAGCTTCAACCAGAAGGAGACCGTGCCGGACCAGTCCTTCTCCTTGAAGCCCGCATTGGCCCCTTTGTAGAAAATGACCTGAGGCGAATTGTCTTTGAAACGAAGCGCATCCCGAAACCGCCCTTCCCCGCTCACGATGGAAACATCGGTCCGCTGATTGCCAGCAACCTCTGATTTTCGCTCCAGACTATCCGAGGTATACAGAGAACGATCGGCCCCTATCCGAGCATCTGTTCCACCATCAAACGGCGCATGAAAAATCAGCGATGCAGAAATCGCCTCCGGCGGCGATGCTTCGCTGAAGGCACTGTGAGCCGTCAGGCCGATTGTCAAAAAAGCTGCCAGCGTGTGTGTCCATGAGCTCATAGGTTCAGACCTCCGTTATGACTGTTCGATAATTTTGCATTTCCTGAACCGAACAGTTTACAAGCCGCGAGTCGCGCCGGGAATCTTCTTTGTTCGCGTCCGATGTCCAGTTTGAATTTTCTTTCGCTCTTGATGAAGTTGTTCTTCTCAGGTTCACGGATGATGATGCAAAAACTGGATGAAACTCCCTTGTGCCGCAGCCACCGTACTACTAGTACTACAGCATCGCCCACGATGAGGATTCTGCTCCGTTGATCCGCATTGATAAGAGCCTACACGGCTCAGCAACCGTCAAGACCTATACGGATCTAAATGGGCGTCATCGGGATAAACCCGTTCGCGGTTCTGGTGCATTGTCTGAGACGGCTGACAGTGTTTCGCTTGGAATGGCGATGCCGACACCAATGCTCACCGGCGGAGCGGCGGTTTTTTCGGCAGCGACAGGTGCGCCGTGGTCGCCAACTCAGAACACGCTACGATTCCTTCCGGCGATCGTGAGTGGACTCATCGCTGTCTGGTTCTCCAGATGCTTTCAATCGAAACAGCCACATTCCCATCAAACATTCTGGCTCGTGTTTGCCGCGTGTCTGGGAGTCTTTGGCTACATCGGCTATCGCTATCATCGCCGCTGGCCACCTGTTGGGTTCCGGGAGATGACTGTGGACTCATTCGTTGCTCCTGCAACAAACGGCCTGGAAGTCTTTGCGTAAAGCTGCGTCACCTCAGATCGCCCAGTTACTGGCTGAAGTCGGGTTGGTGATGGAAGTGGCGTAGTGACGCGATGGTGCGATGTTCCCGACTTGAGGACACGTCGGGCCACGTAGGCTGATCTGTCTCAGATCAGCGAGCCTGCATGTTGCTGGATGAGGTCGGGTGGATTGTGGAAACGGCGTGATGAAGCGACGGTGCGGAGTTCCCGACCTGGGGACAAGTCGGGCTACGTAGGCTGATCTGTCTCAGATCAGCGAGCCTGCATGTTGCTGGATGAGGTCGGGTGGATTGTGGAAACGGCGTGATGAAGCGATGGTACGCTGTTCCCGACCTGAGGACAGGTCGGGCTACGTAGGCTGATCTGTCTCAGATCAGCAGGCCTGCATGTTACTGGCTGATGTCGGGTGGATAGTGGAAACGGCGTGATGAAGCGACGGTGCGGGGTTCCCGACTTGAGGACACGTCGGGCTACGTAGGCTGATCTGTCTCAGATCAGCAAGCCTGCATGCGGAAGTCGGGGGGATTGTGGAAACCGCGTGAAGAAGTGACGGCGCGTCGTTCCCGACCTGGGGACAGGTCGGGCTACTACCAATCTTTCGAAACATACAGTCGATACTCGCCTGCATGCAGTTTTGCTTTGAAAGGATTCTCGATGATGTACCTGCGAATGCGATCAAACGACTCCGGGCTGCGAACAAGATGGTCGAATTGATCCGGCTGCCATAAATGTCCAGTTCGCCGAAGGATACGGTTGATCTCTCGAGCGAAATATTGTCGCCAGGCCGCTCCCTGAGAGAGCATCTGACCTTCCGATTCAAAGGCCGCCAGCACATGCACGTGATTCGGCAGAATAGAAAATGCGGCCATTACGTATCGATCTCGATCGAACTTCAAGAGCCCATCCGCGATGATTTGCGATGCCTGAGAATCCCGCAAACAACTGGTACCGTGAAACGCATCCAGTTCATCGTCCCAGACCAGAAACAGCTTCCACTTCAAGAGTGACGCGGCTCGCGGCGACAGATGTTTGGTGAGCGCGGCAGTGGCATCAGAGTTCTGTTCAGTCTTTTTCTTTCTCAAACTGGCTTCCCAGCGACGCGGGTCGATGCCTGATTCACGTAACAGAGCATCTCGCTGCATTTTCCAACGACGGATCGCTTCCGCAGGAAGACTGTCTCGAAGCCGAAACGTGACAAAGGCAAAAGTGCCGGGCTGATCCCAGTGCGGAAGAACTGTTTCGATGATCTCAAAGGAGGCTTTCGGCTGAAAGAAAGTCGCGTCCTTTGGTTGCATCGCGAAAACTCTGCAGAGTCGATTAAGGCACTAAATTCCGTTCAAGAAAAATCTGCCGTTGATCATGGTCGGATTCAATTCGGACGCTTCTTGTTGAACGACGCGGCCTCGAATCCTGACCTGAGGACAGGTCGGGCCACGTAGGCTGATCTGTCTCAGATCAGCAAGCCTGCATGTTGCTGACTGAGGTCGGGTTGGTGATGGAAGTCGCGTGATAAAGCGACGCTGCGTCGTTCCCGACCTGGGGACAGGTCGGGCTACAGAAGATCAAACCAGCCGCAGCGCGGTGCATGTCTGTTGATAGGAAAGCTCGAGATCCAGTGAGATGGCGTGGTCGTTGTCCAACCAGATCGGCAGGACCGGCAACCGTTGTCCCGCAACCATTGGATAGGCCCAGGATTCAAATCGAGAGCGCGTCGCCAGATTGTGACTTCGACAAGTTACGGCGTAGGTCGCTGGTGGGGCGGGGGCAAATGCGGGATCCGTCTGACAGAAGACATCCAGCACTTCACAGTACAGATTGAAATGCTTCACGGTCACCAGATCAACAATCGAAACACAGATCTTCTTTTGCAACAAGGCCGCACACTTGGAAACAAACGCCTGGCGAGTCTCTGGGCGATCCTTGTTGGCAGGGCTGACAAGCTCAATCGCGGCCACCAGTTCTCGACCTCGCTGTTGATCGAAAATCAGCACCTCATATTCGTAGATTTCCGTTGGGTCCAGTTCCAGAGTCAGCGTAGGTTCCGGAGGTGCCCAGATCGCCGTGGCCGCGCCTGGGCCGGATGAACTCGCCCCGAATCCATGTTCGTTTTCAACATCGAACGTGCAGACATCAACTTCGAAGTTCTTTCCAAGATGCACGCGAGGCTCAGCGGTGTAGTGATCCGGCAGAGATCTGCAGAGATCCATAACGATCATCGCAGGCCACATTCCATGAAAACCTTCCCAGGAACCCTTGTTAAAAATTGGCGGTCGAAAATGATCCAGCAGCGGCATTGCGTGTCTCCTTGGCTGCATTGTAACCGCTCCCGCTATTGTCGCGAGCAAATTTCGGCGGAGACGTCCACAAATAAATGCTCGGCGTTCACACTCGAATCGATGGATTCAACGTTGGCAGAATCCATCAGACGCCGAGTTGGTGGACCTCGGGCAGTCACAACGATTCGCCGCCATGATTCGACCTGGAATCACCAACTGGCCGGATGATATCGAATTCCGCCTGCCGACCTGTCATACTCCATCTTTCAGTCTGTATCAGGTTTGATTTCAACGCCGAGAAGTGAACTTGTTACTGAATTGAAACCACACCGATTTGAGTTCAGCCAAAGTCAACGAGTGATGTATGCAAGACCGTCAGCGTGCTTTCAGATGCCTTCTGCATCTTTTCCTCTTCAGCGGCTCTTTCACCGCGGCAGTACTTCCGGCACATGCTGACGAGACCAACGCAATCTGGGGACTGAAGACCGGCGATCGGTTTGTGGTGAGTGTGCTTTCGGTCAAGCATACTGAGGTGACCATAGGTGATCAGCCAGCAACCAACTCAGATACTCGAGATCGATTTGAGATCGAATATCGTGTCACTCAGGTCAAGAACTCTGGCGATGCGGTCATCGCGGCACGACTCAGGAAGGTCAGTCGAGATGTCGGTGAGGCATCTCAGGACTCACTGAAGGCATCAGCACGTTCCGTCAGATCGCTCGAAGATTTGCGAATCGGATTCGAGATCGACCCAACTGGTCAGATTTTGACAATCACCGAACGAGACAGAGACTTCATCCTTTCCTCGCTTTCGGGGCTGGATATATCGACGTCTCAACTGCTTCGTGATTCCTGCCCCGAAGATGTAATCGCTTCATGGCTGAGCCGTCCCTTCTGGACCGGCCCTACAGACTCTGCGAATGTACTGCCGCAGGAAGGTGATCAGAATGAACAGACAAAGTCTTCTCTGACCAGAAAGGATTCGATCGCTATCGGACCGTTTGGGGTTATGCAGGCCACGCTGGAACTTCAGCCAAACACAGCCGACAAAAAAGAAGATTCGATAACAGTGACAGGCAAGGGACGCTTTGCTCCCCTGGTTGTGCCGAATCGAGAAACCATCTCTTCAAAAATTCCACTGCAGAATGTTACGGCGGAACTGGATGAGTACTCTGGTAAAATTCTTCTTGCACAGGAGAAGTCAAAAGACGAAACACCGATGCCCGAGGGAAGTCGTCCGGAATCGCTGCCCGAAATTATTCCGGGGCAGAAAGATGTCCGCTTTCAGTCCATGGAACTCAATATCCGGCTACATGGCAGCGGAACCCTTAAAGGCACTTCCGGGAACGCAGACGAGAATGTCAACTTTCGTCAGACCCAAATGCAGTCCTGGATCCTTACCGAACTCTCACGCGCTCGGTCCGAGTATTTGTTTGACGTACCAGTCCCAATACCAGCAGCCCCACGTTAGCGACCACCCCACTCCGGTCAGCGAGCGGCCTGTCTGGCAATCTCAGATTTCCGAAGTCTGGACGTTCGCCTGAAAACGTGGGATTGAGCGGCCCCTGGCGGTCACTTTGGGTAAGAATCCATTGTTTCTGGCAACTGCAAAGTCGTTAGCGAATCAGGACACGTCTATGATTCGCCGCAGCGAAATGTGTTTGCGGACTTTGCGATTGAATTCTCAAACCACACTGCAAGAGATCATGAAACGATCTCACCTGTCTATTTTTCTTTGAATCGAATTAAAGGACTGCTGTCGTCATGCCTGATCCGTCTCGCGACACCCTGGAAACATTCGAAAATCCGTTTCCTCAGCGAAATTTTGTGATTGAAACTGTGGCACCGGAATTCACCTCCGTATGCCCGAAAACCGGCCATCCGGATTTTGGAACGCTTACCATTACTTACATTGCGGATAAAGTTTGTTATGAACTGAAGTCACTGAAACTGTACTTACAGGAGTACCGAAATCATGGGGCGTTTTACGAACGCGTCACGAACATGATTCTGGACGACCTGGTCGCAGTCACCCAACCACGCTGGATGAAGATCGAAGCGGCCTTTACACCCCGCGGCGGCATTCGCACGACGGTGATTGTAGAACACGGTACGCGACCGTAGGCTCAAGCTGTTTCAGGAACTGGAGAAAGACAAATGGCCAAGGCATGGGGCGGACGATTTCATCAGGCAACTGATCCGCGAGTAGAAGCGTTCACAGAGTCGATCAGCTTTGATAAGCGTCTGTATGCCGTAGACATTCGCGGCTCGATGGCTCACGCCACCATGCTGGCTCATGCCGGTCTGATTACAGACCTTGAACGCGACCGCATCTGCGATCATCTTGACCAGATCGGTGAAGAGATTGCGGCAGGACAATTCACCTTCCGCACAGATCTCGAAGACATCCACATGCACATCGAAAACGCGCTGATCGCGCGGATCGGCGATGTGGGACGTAAGCTGCACACTGGTCGAAGTCGGAACGATCAGGTCTCCACAGACCTGAAGCTCTACACTCGCGATGCCATTGATGATCTCGACAAGCTGCTTGTTGAAATCCAGCAGGCCTTTGTTGCGCGATGTGAGCAGGACGCTGATGTCGTACTGCCTGGATATACTCATCTTCAGCGAGCACAACCAGTACTGGCCGCGCATTATTGGCTGGCTTATGTCGAAAAGTTTCAGCGAGACCGTGAGCGTCTGGCTGATTGCCGAAAGCGGCTTAACGTTTGCCCGCTGGGAGCTGCGGCCCTGGCCGGAACAACCTTGCCGATTGATCGCCAGCTAACCGCAAAGTTGCTCGGGTTCGATTCGGTGGCAGCAAACAGTCTGGACGTCAGCAGCGATCGCGATTTCCTTGTCGAGTTCGTTTTCTGCCTTTCGCTGGTGGCAGCCCATCTGAGCACATGGGCTGAAGAGTGGATCATCTGGTTCACGACGGAGTTCAATTTCCTGAAACTTCCGGATGCCTACACAACCGGTTCATCGATCATGCCACAGAAACGCAACCCGGATGTTCTCGAACTGATCCGAGGTCGAACGGCTCGAGTGATGGCGACGGTGCCACAGCTTCTGATTCTGATCAAGAGCCTTCCGATGGCTTACAACCGAGATCTTCAGGAAGACAAACTGGCCATGTTCTCTGCCTATGATGCCTTGCGAGCTTGTCTGGAATTGACTCCGGCGATCGTGGCTGGTGCAGAACTGAAGCGAGAGCGCATCGAGTCGCGGCTTGAAGACGGTTTTCTGGACGCCACGGCCCTGATGGAATACCTGATCAAGAAGGGTGTCCCGATGCGGACCGGTCATGAGACCGTCGGAAAGCTGGTGGCTCATTGTGAATCTCGGCAGTGTCGGCTGGCAGATCTGTCTCTGGAAGACCTCAAAACGGCCTGCTCGGTGATTGAAGAAGACGTGCGAAACATTTTGGGGGCTAGAAATGCGATGCGAGCCCTGCAAAGTTACGGCTCCGGCGGCGAAGAATCGGTCTCGGCAAGGCTGGCCGAGTGGAAGCAGCGTCTGGCCTGAACTGGCATGTGCCACAGGTCAAAACCCGTCAGATCGACCAGAACTTTGCGGTTGTGGAGAAAACTTCACGCAAAAACGCGGTCCGGTCAGCCACCTGCTGTGTTGAGAGAATCATTGTCGGTCGGCATCAAAGACTGGATGTGCGGACACTGCAGTCAGAGTTACTTGCCTGACCTGCAATTCCGGGCGTACAGTTCCATGGGCTTCTCCACTTACGAAGGAACCAGAAACAGACGGTCCTTGTACTCAGGTGGAGCAATTGCCTTTTGTCCGGAAGACAGAAAACACACCCAAACCAGACTGAGACCTCAACGGCTCGCAATTCTGGCAGTAATTTAGATGAATCTGCACTGCGGAGTGCCCGTTTGGTCTCTCAGTCCCTGACAAACCAATACCTGTCTGACCCGGACGTTCAGCTGATGCTGAAAGTCGCTGCGGGTGACAACTCCGCGTTTGAAGAGTTGGTCGTGCGGTATCAGGATCGACTGGTGGGATTCTTTTTCCACCTGGTTCATGATCGTACGACCGCAGAAGATCTTGCTCAGGAAGCGTTTCTCCGAGTCTTCCGCTCGCGAGAACGCTATGAAGCCACTGCTCGGTTTTCTACATGGCTATTCCGAATTGCTCACAACCTGGCCAGCAATCAAAAACGCGGGGCGGCTCGTCGTCGCGAGATTCCCCTGGCATCGGGTTCGGGCTCTCATGACTTGCCGTCGCAGGGAGAGAATCTGGCAGAAAAATCGGCACTCATGCCGACGAGACAGCTTGATTCCTCAGAACTGCGAGAGGTTGTTCGCATCGCCATTGATGAACTGAGCGAACGGCAAAGAACAGCCGTTGTCCTCCACAAGTTTGAAGAGATGAGCTACGAGGAAATCGGCGATGTCATGGGACTTGGACCTGTCGCCGTGAAGTCTCTGATCTCCCGAGCGCGCGGAAAACTTAAGGAGGCACTCGAACGTTTCGTCTGACGACGATCACTGTTGAATGTTACACAAACCGAGGTCGAACGGCTGAATTGAATTTCGGCGAGGCCGATCAAAAAGATTATGCTGTTGTTCCCTGACTGTCCCCTGCTCTGAATTGTCCTCTGCTCTGACCATAAAGCTGCCAGTAATGCCCCGTCCCACCGATACCGAAGTTTTCGATGAGCCTGAGGAGTCAAATGATCCTCAGCTGACGGAACTCGTCGCCTATCTGGACGGCGAGCTCGGTGAAGAGGAAAGCAGCAGACTTGAACGGCGGCTTGCAGAGAATCCTCCACTGCGAGGATATGCCGAGTCGCTTGATCGCACTTGGCAATTACTGGACACACTGGGGGAAGCAACGGCCAGCGGGGAGTTTAAGCAGAAAACCCTTGCATCATTGGCGGCTATTTCCAAAGAGGAATTCTCCGCACAGTCATCGTCCTCAAATCGTAGTGCGGGGTGGATTCGCGGGATCCCGCTGACAAGGATTCTCCTGTGGGCGCTTGTCGGCTTTATGGGCACATCAGTCGGACTTCTTCTCGGCCGCTCCAGCCAGGCTCCGAAAGCCGTCTCTGAAGATGTCCAGTTGCTTCGTCAATTGGATTTACTCCTGCAATTTCCTCGACTTCATGCGGCACGCAGTGCTTCGTTCCTTGAACAGGTTTCTGTGATCGATCATGACTCGTCGGAGGAACGTTCGGATGCGGTTCCCGAAGAAGGAGATCGCAAACCATGAGCCCACTCCGAACGAATCAGGGAGCCGTGTTGCCTATCACATGTGTGCTGCTGGGAACCTGTATTTCCATCCTGGTATGGGGCCGCAACAGCGAGGAACGAACTTACCTCACTCAGCAGTTGAACAAATTCCAGAGCCTTGAACCCGAGCAGAAGGACAACGTTCGAAAGAGTTACGTGTTGCTGAAGTCAATGCCGGCGCGGAAGCAGACAGAGATCGAACAGATTCATCAGCAGACTCAGGCGAATCCTGAACTTCAGGAGACCATGGATCGCTATTTCGAATGGTGGTCTTCGCTTTCGCAGGCAGAATGGGACAGCTTCGAGGAACTGAGTGCTGAAGAACGCCTGACATTCGTAAAGTCTCGCTGGAGAAAGTCCACCGAAGCTATTCCGGAGGAAATCGTCGTTGAGTTTACCGGTCCTTCGTCTGTGCGTATGCCGACGCTGCGTCTGAGCTTTGAGGACTATTGGTCGATCATCTCCGAAACGGTACCCAACGAACATCGCGATGAAACCTTGCGAAAAGACCTGGAACAGCTGAAGTCAGACAAACATCGGGCATTGTTGCTGACACTCTCGCTATTCGAACGATTCAGTAATCCCACTCAGCGACGTGAACTTGATCAGCCGGGCGACTTGTTGAAGGCTGCGATGCTTAGGCATATCAAAGACGAAGCGTGGCTGGCAAAGTTCCGGTCCATGGCTCAGGATCTGGATCGAAAACCGTTTGGCAGAGCGTGGATGTTTATGACCGCGTCGTCCATACTGGATAAAGCAA
Organism: Planctomycetaceae bacterium; assembly: GCA_044378235.1. Lineage (GTDB taxonomy): Bacteria > Planctomycetota > Planctomycetia > Planctomycetales > Planctomycetaceae > SXXK01. The sequence continues at coordinate 5,872 of JBILXT010000033.1, read as the reverse complement.
CAATCGTTCTTGGCGACGATCTGCGAAAACAGTTCCCAGTGACTGCCGAACAGATTCTTGCAGCATTTGAATCTCTCCCGAATGAAACGGATGCCGATAAGTCGTTCAAAAGGGAGTTGATGACAATGTCTTCGGATGAAGCACGGAAGCGTCTGGAGTTACTGGCTCAAACAACGACTAACCAATCACCAGAGCAGCTATTGGTGAATCGATACAACAAGTTTATTCGCGATCGACAACGCTTTCTGCGGGGCCAATTCGGTTTCGGAGGTCCCGGTATGGGACCGCCACCCGTCCCCGGACAAGGTCCGGGCTCGGATAGAAGTCGTGGAGGAGACGGACCGCCTCGTCGAGATTCGGAGCGTCGGCCTGACCAATAAGATCATCAAACGAACTCATGTCCGTGGGATGGTTACTTGTTCATCCACCATGAGTTATCTCTGCAAGTGTGTGGACATTGATGAAAGTCCTGGAGCGGTTCACTGGACTTGTCATCGCTTGTTTTGGATTCTGACATCTCTCTGAGTCCGCTCCTCTTCTGGCGCAACGGTGCCGTTTCGGATATCGGAGAATTCAAGTCGGGAGACGGAAGCGATGGGCATCGCAGGCTGGCTCGTCATTGCAGTTTATGCAGGTCTGATGATTGGCGTTGGCGCCTGGTATTCAAGACAAAACCAGACTGCCGATGACTATCTGCTGGGCGGACGACGCATGTCCCCAATTGCCGTCGGGCTATCCCTCTTTGCAACACTGGTCAGTACGCTCTCATATCTGGGTGGCCCGGGAGAGATGATCGCTCACGGGCCAATGATGATGACTCAAAGCGCCGCGCATCCGCTGATCTTTCTGATCGTCGGTTTTGGTCTTATCCCGCTGCTGATGCGACAGCCCGTCACCAGCGCCTATGAGATCCTGGAAGCAAAGCTGGGGACGAGCATCCGTCTGGCCGGGGCTTCTGTTTTTCTCCTGTTGCGACTGGGCTGGATGTCGACCATTCTGTTCGCGACCAGCCGCAATGTTCTGGTCCCGCTACTAGGTCTCGATATCTCCTGGACTCCGTGGCTCTGTATCTTTCTGGGGATCTTGACAGCAATCTATTCTTCTACGGGCGGCATGCGGGCCGTGGTCATGACAGACGCGATTCAGTCAATCACGATGCTGGCCGGGGCCATCGTGACTCTTGCAGTCATTACAGTTCGTATGGGGGGAGTCCGTGCATGGTGGCCGGACACATGGCCTCAACACTGGCAAACTCCGAACTGGGGTTTTGATCCGAACGCACGAGTCTCCTTCGGAATGTTGTTCATCTCAACAACGCTGTGGTATGTCTGCACAAATGGCTCAGACCAGATGTCGATCCAGCGTTTCCTGGCAACTCGTGACGCCAAAGCCGCGCGACGAACCCTTGCTGTTTCGCAGATTACGGATGTCTCCGTTTCAGTGCTGTTGTCCATCACCGGGCTGGCCATCTTCGGCTTCTATCAGGCTCACCCGCCACAGCTAGCGGCCAATCTTTCAATTACCGATATGGGAGATCAACTCTTTCCGAAGTTCATTATGACAGAAATGCCTGACGTCCTGGCTGGGTTAGTCCTCGCGGCAATTCTTTCAGCAGCGATGTCCAGCCTCTCTTCCGGTGTGAATTCTGCCTGTGCTGTTGTGGAGAAAGACTTTCTCGCCAGGCGTCAGTTGAGTTCCGGGGCTGAGAGCACATCTCTGCGACGTCTGATGGTGCTGACATGGATCATTGCCGCAGTGTCCGTTGGCCTCAGCCTGATCAACACGTTCATTGAGGGAAACATTATCGAACGATGTTACAAGGTCGTGAATCTGCTGACGGCGCCGCTGTTCGTGTTGTTCTTTTTGGCCCTGTTTGTTCGTTGGTCCAATGGATTCGGGGCCTGGTGCGGCCTCATTTCCAGCACTGTGGTTGCGATCGCGATTGCCTATGCGAAAGATCTCGGGCTTCCTCTGGGAATCAGTTTCGTGTGGATGACACCTTGCTCATTGCTGACAGGCATCCTCGTCGGTACGATCGCCAGCGCTGCATGGCCACAGAAAAGTGCTATAACCTGAGAGTATCAGACACTCAGCATTGCATGGTATCCACTAAAACCTTCTTTCAGCCGGCCACGAACATGCTTCAAACTTCACGGACATTGTTGGTGTTCGCCATCGCTACCTGTTGCGTCATCGCTGCAGCCTCAGATGGACAGACTCGTCCCGCAGCCAATGACACGGAGCTGCGAGGATGGCTTGAGAACATGGTCTGGTACCATCGCTACTCAATCGAAGAAGTCAGTCAGGTCACCGGCCTCGAGGATGCGCAGATCATTGCAAAGCTGAAAGAGTTCAATATTTCGGAAGCGACAAGACCTCCACGTTCGAACAAACAATTGCTGATGCTGCCCTATCCTGGCGGACGGCACCCGCGAATTGGATTTCTCGACGGTGCCGTTGAGCCTCAACGTGAAACCAAGCTAAGCGTGTTTTGCCCGTGGGACGCTCAAAGTTATGTGGTGATGGATGTTCCAGAAGCAATCTGGTCCAACCTTGGGCTGACGTATCTGGCCCATACACATGTCGAGACAATCTGGGATCTGCAGGGCGTCCAGCTTAAGCCGCAGGAATGGGTGTTGGTCAGTGACGGCAGCTATCAGCTCCATCGTCAGCTTCCAAACGGCATTGAATTCGGCACCACAGCAAAAGCTTTGTCAGACCATATTGAGATGACGATGTGGTTGAAGAACGGAACGGACGCAAAACTCAGCGATCTGCGAGTTCAGAACTGCGTGATGCTCAAAGGTGCGAAAGGATTCGAACAGCAAACGAATGACAACAAGCAGTTTATCTCGGGATACGCTATCGCGTCCTCTCCTGACAAAACTCGCTGGATCATCAGTGCCTGGGAGCCAATCGATCGCGCCTGGGGAAATCCTCCGTGCCCATGCCTGCATGCGGACCCCAAGTTCTCCGATTGCAAACCAGGAGAAACACAGACACTCCGCGGCTGGCAATCCTTCTACGAAGGTCAGGACATTAATCATGAAATCCAGCGGATTGAAGCAACAGGCTGGCGGCGGGCGGAGTGAGTCCGGGATATTTCTATGCCTGGAGAGACCATCGCGATAAAGAAAACCCTGTTGGTATCGCCAGCCAGCGAACTCATTTCCCTGCCGACTCAGACGAGCTCGCCGTATCTTCAATAAGCTCCTCTGTTGAGCGGCCGACACAGGTCAAAATCGTGTTCTGCCCCAGTGCACCAAAAACAGAAGTGTCGTAGATGTTCTCGCGACGAAGCATCATGCCGCGTTTCGTATCAATTCGAATCGTTCCTTTAGGCGTCGCCTGAATCAACTGGCCTTTCACAATCGGACTCCGAACTCGGGACTGAATCGAACAGTGAAACGAGATCGTAGCGATTCCATCTTCGACAGAATCAAGTCGAAAGGTTCGAAGAATAGGGACCTCCACGTTGACATCTTCCTGAAGTCTGGCCGTGACCGTTATCTGCTCTTTCCACGTGTCCCCGACTCGCACTTCATGCTCAGGAAGAGTGGCCAGGAATGATCCCGGATCCCCTTGCTCCTTCTGAGTCTCCGTGCTGCTGGAAGCCAACTGAACGGTTTTCGCGGCTGAGTCACTCTCAACCAGCGGTTCAGAGGTTTTTTCCCCTGATGCTCGTTCCACCTTTGATGATGTCTCCGCTGATTTTTTTGACAGGCCTCGCGAAGTCAAAACGTACCGTGGCGCACTTCCCTTGAGTTGATGAGCGACCTGCTGATAAACCAGCGGCACTTCTCCCGGCTTCATGGAAGAGTCGAACTCCACCGGCGCATTATCGTCAACCTGCTTCTGCATCCAGACGTTTTCAAACTGCATAGTGAATTCTGCAGAGCGATCTTCTTGCACAGATGTTGCAGTAAACACTCTTCGCTGCCGCAAAGCCGAACGATCGATCGATTGACCTCTTTCGCCAAGGTTCGCGTCAAGAGTCATCTTCTGCTCCATTTGGTAGCGAAGCTTCTGACCGTGCTGAAATTGGTACCGCAGAGTCCACGCTGCACTCTTGGTTTCCGTCGTCGGTGTGCCCAAATCGGCTACAGCAGGAGCCGCAGATGATTTCTCCGGAGCGTCCACGACCGCCACCACATTGACAGCCGATGGCGTGTCTTCAGCAATCAGTTGCATGCCAATAACAGCCCATGCAGCTGCAGCAATAATTCTTGACGGAGCGATCATCCTTGATCCTCAACCAAACAGATTCAACGACCACTTTCAAACAGTGACTAAAATAGCACATCCAGAACTTTAGCCGCGAGTCCTGTTTCCGTGCAAAACACTCAATCTCATCCGAGCGTATCAGACATCCGCCGGTCGATTCTTTCACTCGTGTCACTAACCGGCAAGTCCTGCCGGTTAGTGATTGAGTAATTTTGCTCTGGCTCTGCGACAGGCCATGGGAGCATGGATTCACACCACCGGTTTCCTGAAGGAAACCATCCAACCGAAACCATGACAGAGGCCCTGAAAGGGGTCCACAGGTTTCGCAAAACCTTATTCCTCCGACTCTTCCTCCGACATCTCAGCTTCTTCGTCTTCGGCCGCGTCGCTTTCACTGGTATCCAAACCATTGCTGACAAACTTGTCTTTGCCACGAAATGCAATCGGCAGAATGCCCCGATCCCGAGCTTTATCGATGTCGATCAGCATGTATTCCGGCTCTGAGTCTGATGCCAGTTTCTCACTATGCTCTTCAAGGCTGGTCGTCCCTGCGACGATCGCACTTGAAAAACTCGGCCAGGATTCGTCATAGCGATCTTCTTCATCCACAGATTCCTCGAGCAGATCCATGGCGTCGTACTCTTCGTCTTCATCGTAGGCATCACCAAGCATCGTCGTTTCGATGGCCAGCATGTTCTCCTTCTTCTCATCGACATAGAACCCGACATAGCAATGGCCAGGGACCAGCACCAGAAACGGCTCAATTCCAATTTTCCTGAGCGCAGAGGCAAGCAAGACAGACCCATCAACGCAGTTGGCCTGAGAGTTATTCAGGCTCTCTTCAATCAGGCGGACATGCTGGCTGGCGACGGTCTGTGCCTTAACTGAAGTGGCCGTGATGCTGCTGTAGCGAACATCTCGAGTCACCAACGCATCCCAGATCGAATAGACCTGTCGGATGACCTCCGCCTCGTCCTGCTGATAACCACTGAAGCTTTCGACGATTCCGATATCCAGAGCTTCTCGCAGTAACTTGTCGAGAAACGGATGCTGCTCGTTAACGTAGGCCGCAAACGTAAAGCTCGTGTTCAAAACCAGTTCACCTTCCTGAACCAGAAAGGGGCAGTCGTGAATTGGACGCAACATCACCGTCGCAGTCTGCTCATCAACATCATTTCCGATCTGCAATCGGAATGTCATCGACACCGGAGTCGCCTGTGTGACCTCAGCCAACTTCGTAAAGCGATACTTGATCTTCGGATAAATGTGGTACTCCTTACCCTTCTCTGACAGCTTCCCGGAAAACTGACTTTCCTCCATCACGTCATCGCAGGTAATGGTTACCTTGATCTGCGTGTCTTTCTTCGGCGAAACGAATTTGATGCCCAGCAATCCATCGCGATCACCAATGACCACCGGAGCCGAGGGGTCAACCTCCTGCCCTTCCTCTGGTGGAGCGGACTTCATCGAAGCGGTTGAAATAATGAATGACGGAAACAACTGCTGGTCGAAAGCGATTAGTGGAACGAAGTCTTCCGCAGACGCTGGTGAACCCGTCACAAAAGTAATGGCCAGCGCCAAGAGAGCCAGATATCTCCGCTTCATGTTGTTGTTAACTCCGACGACATTGAACCTGATTTCGCCCGGA
>JBILXT010000284.1:0-9491 GCA_044378235.1 Planctomycetaceae bacterium | reverse complement strand
CTGCAGCGGTTCATGAAAGTTGCGATGCGTCGCCGCTCCGACCCCGGGGATATCTCCAGCCTTTAATGAAGCTGTGATCTGATCCAACAGTCCGATAGCGTCCTGACGAGCGGCCCATTCGTTTTCGCAACGCAGCAGATACTTCTCCGTCACCATCTCCAGAATCGGCCCCACGTTCTGGGCCATGCCGCCGTGGACCAGCACAAGACTGTCCTGCAGCTTCTGGCGAGTCTGCTTAGTTACTTCTTCTGCGGTGAACACATGATGCTGAGGCATCAAACGGCCGCGACTGATACCGAACTCCGGATCATCAGCACCGGCCACACATCCCTGAATCAGCTTGATGCCGGGCCACACGCCGCCCGAATCCTGCCATCCACCACCGGATCCGCCAATCCATTCGCCCAGAATCGCGCGAGCCGCCACGATGCGGCGATCAGATTCTTCCAGTTGCCCCGTCAAAGCCGACACCTGTCCGGTAGCTCGCATGCACATGGAAATGAGCGAACCGAGCAGATTCGTCGAAACGGCAAGTCGCGAGCCTTTCGGAATATCGTTAACGCGGCTGGTGATTTCCAAACCCAGTCCTGGGCCAATCATGCGTGTAAACACATCGGCGATTTTTCCGCCGCAGCCTTCCATGCCTGGTGGAATCAATCCCGCAGCAATCACCGCGCCTTTGATCAGGCCGAGATAGTCGCGAGCAAAGTCGAAGACTTCATTGATTTCGCGGATCTCGACCTTCGCATCAAGGTCGATACTGATGAGTCTCAGTACGGGCTCATCGATGACTCGCAAGCTGCAGTCAATCGGCGGCGTTGGCTTCTCATGACGGCCTCGCACGGCCAGATCGATCGACGCATTAATGACCTTCGCGCCTTCGGGGAAATCCATTCCGAGGAAAAAGATGTCGCTCCAGCCGCTGTGTGAAAAGTCCATGCGAACAGCCGTGCGTTCGCGAAGAATGGGATAGCCGCCGGTCTCCGGAGTGATCTTCAACAGTTCCGGGAGAATTCGCAGCGGCACATCAGCCGGATGCCCCGTGCGAAACATCCACTGGTTGCCTCGTACCGTCCTCACACTGCGCCGAACCTGGTCAGCCAGAGTCTGAAACGCCAACCGATGATACGCTTCACCCAGCGCGCTGGAGAGAGAAACGGAGGGACCTTCCTGATCGAGCTTTGCGAGGAAGACGTCGAGTGCTTCCGGGTAGCGGCGGTTGAGCATATGCTCATAGCCGACGTATGGGATCCGCCCGCTTTCACGGCCCACGAGCTGCGTCGGCAAGTGAAAGCGATGAATCGCGTAGAGAAAAAACAAGCTGCGAACTCGATCGTAGAGATTCTCGCAGGTCCGCCGATACTCATCGAGTTCTCGACATTCGCGCAGCAACTCAGTGAGCGTCAGTGTGCGGCACTCGGCATCGAGTGAGCGATTGCGAGTCGCGGCATCGGACGACGTGATAATGGAAAGCAGGTTCATAGAAGATCTGTCTGCGATTCAGGCGAGCGGTTGGGCGTCAGCCCACCGTGTTCAGTTCTTTTCTGTATTCGTTCACCGTGGCAAGTGCCGTCACTGTCTCCGCAGATGCAGCGGTGGGTGTACGGTACTATTTCTGAGCCAGCATGTTGACCAGCTCTGTGAGAATCAAATCTCGATCCACTCCGTTGAGAGAGAACGCCAACTGTGCCAAAAGCAGACCATATTTGTAGCTGATGTTGTATCGCGATCCATCCACTTCCAGAGCCAGATAGCGTTCGACTTTCGCGAGCTGATTGAGCGAGCTGCTGAGATCGATACTCTTCCCCTCCGCCGCATCGGCCAATGACTTCTGCAGCAGGTTCATCACCGCCGGTGTCAGCACATGCATGCCGAACATGCAGAGGTAATAGCCGGCTCGCTGGCCCGCCACAATCAGGCGTTGCTCGGCGACCGTCGGAGTCGGCTTTTCGATCACCGTGCTCACTTCGTACAAGTTGTCGGACTGAGCCAGAGGTGTACCACCGACTGTGCCGAAGAAGATAACTTCATTTTCACGAGTGGCCTGAATCGCCGAAACGGAGCACTCATGTTTTGTCGCCGCATCAATCAGTTGCTGAGCACACAAGCGATCGGATTTGCTCAAATAGAGATGATCCGAGACGAGATGCAGAAATGATTCCTGACCGATGAAGTCGCGAGATCGCAGGATGGCATCACCGTATCCTCGCGGATTCGTCTGTTCGAAGAAAACAAGCCGCGATTTGTGGGGACCGGCCGCTGTGAGGTAAGGCTCCTGCTGACCGGGCCGAATCACAATGCCGATTTCTTCGATCCCTGAGTCTACAACTTCATCCAGCATCAGACGAAGAGCCGTGCGAATTTCTCCACGACGATCAACCAGAGTCTGCAAGGGCAGTCGAGAATGGTGATCTCCTGCCGCGGTAATTACTGCTTTACGAATCTTCATGAAGCAAGATGCCTTTTGCGAATCGCCACCCGAGAACCAGCTGGCTGCAAACGACAGCAGAGCCTGAATCCACGCGGAGCGAAGTGCTGAAACTATATCACAGCACCGTCAACCCGCACATGGTGCCATCTCAATCGGCGAGTGCAGCATGATGCATTTCAGCAACATGGGCTCAAAGGTGGTCCAGAATGAGTCACCGACTCTGTCTCCCGGCAGTGCAATGTCGAGTTTCGGAGAGAAGAACCGCAGATGTCCCGAGATCGCCAATGAAAAAACCGTCCGGCACCTGGTACCGGACGGTCTGAGTTTACGTTCGACGAGGAAGTCATCGCTTTTCGGCCAGCCGCCTACTTCTGCAGCAGAACGTTCACACCCTTCTTATTCGACAGCACGATATCCGGCTTCTTGTCGCCGTTCATGTCATGGATCTCAAATTGAGTTCCCACGCCGGTTCCGAGCCCCACGGTGATCTGGTGAGGAGTAATCTTCGGGGCCTTGCCCTTTTCTCGCACGACTTCATACCAGTACATGCGCACCGGATCATGCTCGCCGGGATCGCCGCCATTATGAGCAAAGAAGCGACTGCCAGTGACATAGTCCAGCTGGCCATCGCCGTTCACGTCGACCGTTTCCATGGCATGGGTCTGTGAGTACGACTTGTCGATTTCATGCAAAGTCCACGCACCTTCGCCGGTATTCTCAGCCCACCACACGCCGAACGCATGAGCAGACGAAAAGAACAGGTCTTTGTCGCCGTCGCTGTCGAGATCATCTGCATAGATGTTCGCACAGCTCGGCAGAGGTGTCTCGCCATTGTCCGTTTTGACTCGCACCGGATGAAACGCCCAGGTCTTTGTGCTGGTGAGATCTCCGGGATTCTGCCACCAACCGTGAGCAATCAGGATGTCACGATGGCCATCAGAATTCATATCACCGACGCCAAGGCCGTGATAGTACTTGAAGGTTCCGTTCTCGTTCGGGTTGCCCTTTTCGCTGACGGCGTGAAATCCAAACGAGCTGGTCGCCTTGTCAGGCTTTGGGATCACGTTGAAACCCATCTGAGCTTCGGGTTGTGATCCCAGGACGATTTCTCGCACTCCATCGCCGTCGAGGTCTTCAAACTCCGGAGATTCGTTACACGCACTCGTCCAGATTTCGAAGGCTTTCCAATGGCCTTCTTCACCTGGGCCGGGATTCTTGTACCAATGGTAAGGATCGCCTGGGAAGCCAATGATCACGATGTCCTGCAGACCGTCTGCATCCATGTCGTGAGCGAGGTTAACGAAGCTGTTGCTGTAGCCTACACCCGCGACGAACTCACCTGGCATACGGATTTCATGAATCTTCCACGCAGTGCCGTCGGCATGCTCAGGAGTTCCTGGTTTCGGGGCCTGATACCAGACATCTCCTGCAACCACATCGATTGCGCCGTCAGCGTTGATATCAGCGGCGGCGACACCTTCGGAACGGAATCGCTCATCGAGTTTGACGCGAACCCAGTTCGGATCGTCATCAGCCTGGCCTGCCTGCACCATGGCGGCAGCCGCCAAAAAAGTTATCCAGCGTTTCATTGTCATTCGTCCGGGGGGAATAAGGTGGGGATGAGAAGGTCGAAATTATTTTTCGATGCGATAGAGGCTCGTGGCAGTTCGCAGAAACAAGGCTTTGCCTGCAACTGCGGGGGACGCCATAAAGCCGCCAGCGAGTTTATTTTTTGCCAGTTCTTTGTGGGCATCTCCAGCTTCCACAACGGTACAAACACCATCCTGATTGAAGAAATACAAGCGGCCTTCAGCCTCCAATGGAGAAGCGGAGTAGTCGCCATCAAGTCGCGCAAACCAGACTTCTTCGCCGGTGTCGGCATTCAGGTTGCGAATGATGCCCTGATCGCTGACAAAATACAGACGACCATCCAAAGCAATCATGGAGGGCTTTTGAGGAATCTGCCGGTCTGATATCCAGCGAATATGGCTGCTCGTGACGTCTCCTTCACCCGTGAACTTAACCGCCACGAGTCGCGACTGCATGTAGCTTGTTGCAATGTATACAGTGTCTTCGGAAATCACGGGACGAGGAACGGTAGAGAAACCCAGCTTGCCGTAGGACGCTTTCCAGATTTCTTTTCCATCACGAGCGTCGTAGCCATAGACCCAATTGGCCGCCGGAGAAATCACCAGAGGCCGATCGTTGATCTCAAGAATCAAAGGCGTGCCGTAGGCTTTCTGCAGTTCCGGAGTCTTGTCCATTTCGCCAGAGCGTTTTGTCTGCCAGACAACTTTCCCGGTCGCAGCATCCAGTGCGACGATGGATTGAGTGTCGGTGCCGTCCAGATGAATGATGACGCGATCCTGCCACACTGCCGGAGAACTGCCGGGACCATTCTGATGTTCCAGCTTCAGGCTGTCGTTCTTCCAGAGAATCTCACCCGACTTTCGATCGACGCAGGCCGTGCCGTATGTACCAAAATGAAAGAAGACTTTGTCTCCGGCAATCACGGGCGTTGGCGATGCGTAACTGTTGAGTGCATGTTTCGGTTCAGGATTTGGAATCGTGAACAGCACAATCTGACGCTGGATCTTTCCGGACTCGCGATCAATCTGAACAGCCTGCAGAGTCAGCTCGCCGACGATCTTCAGGCCGTTGGAATTCTTCAGCGTCGAGAGTCGCTTCTGCTGTTCCTCGGGCGACAGTTCTGCAGTAATCGCCGTTGTGAGCCAGATCTGATCGCCAGAAATCACGGGCGAAGAATGGCCTTCACCGGCAATATCCGTCTTCCATTTGACGTTTTCGGTTTCACTCCAGGTGAGCGGCAAATCGGTCGCATCTGTGTGCCCCTGACCGCTTGGCCCACGAAACTGCGGCCACTCATCATCACTCCAGGCTGTCTGTGCAAAAGCCTGGAGGATTGCCGCAGCAAGTGATAATACGAGCAGAGATTTCTTCATAACAAATCCTCAGACGTACCTCGAGGCCCGTTCCAATCACGAGGGAAAGTTTGCGAACATGCAGACAGCAAACGCAGAGAATAGGAGCTTCGAGTCCTGAAGAAAAGTCACTGACTCGGGCAGTTGAATCCGCCTACCTGATGCGGAAAGAATCAGGCAGAGTTTTCCACACCTAAGGATGGAATGCCCCAATGATTGTAGGAATAGATCCTGGAACCACGAATTCTTGGGTGGCCTGCCTTACAGAAAATGGTCCGAAACTCATCCCAAATGCGCATGGGGAATTTCTTACTCCGTCAGCGGTCGGAGTTGACCACGGTGGCCAGATTCTCGTCGGCAGCCCGGCGAAAGAACTGCAGGTGACTCATCCGGAGCGTTGTGCCTCGGTCTTCAAACGCCTGATGGGCACGGAGACCACTCTGTCCATGGCCCAACGCTCATTTCGTCCGGAAGAGCTGTCGTCGCTGATCCTGAGATCTCTGCGGCGCGCTGCAGAGATTCATCTGAAGCAATCGATTGAAGAAGCCGTCATCACTGTGCCAGCGTATTTCAATGATCAACAGCGCAAGGCAACGATACCAGCCGGTGAACTGGCGGGACTAAAGGTCCGCCGCACTGTTAATTGTATGTCGAGATGAGTGCATTCCGCCAACTCAAATTCTCCGATTGCTGAGAACACAAGCATCGCAAATCCCCGCAATCAAACGCAATCTCCAGTTGTTTGAAGCCGATGGGCCTCTTCTGGTGGCGTGCCACTGTCTCTATTCGTTTCTATGTTCCTGCTGAACGACGAATCACGCACACTGTACATCAGTTATCCAGCAATCTCCTTTGTGGCTTCTATCCGGAAGATTCTGGAATCTTTTCCCGAAAACTGTGTCGGGGCAAATCGACGGCTCTCGCCTTAGCGGAGCAATACAAAATCCGACCAGGTTTCGCCGTCGAATGCGCTACAGGGAGCAGACATGAAGACACAGTTTGATTGGCTCGTTTCGGTCTTTAGCCCGATTGGACGGCGTTCGCTGAAGGAACGGCTCCTTTCCCCATGGTTGACTACTCGACGCAGAGCCAATCGACGCGGGCACTACTCGCTGGCCAGTGTCGAGTCGGTCGAGGTTCGGTATTTGCTCTCCGCCACGTTCGCGACCTCGCTGGGCGGCAATGGAGACGACATCCCGACTGGAATCGCGCTGGCGAATGACGGTGGCTATGCGGTCGTCGGTAACTCCAACTCTTTCAATGGCAGCAATCAGGACATCTGGCTGAGTCGGTTTGACGCGAACGGGAGCCTTCTGTGGACGCGAACCTATGCCGGAAGTCTTTTTGTTCAGCTCAATTCCGATCCGCAGGATCCGATCAATACTTTCAGCTCCGACTTTGCAACGGACATCGCACCATTGTCGGATGGTGGGTTTGTGATCACGGGAAGCACAAGGAATTCCAGTTCTGCTGGCGACGGCCTTGCGATTCGAGTCAATGTTGTTGGCGATATCGTGGGGGGAGAGATTCACAGCTTTGCTCATTCCGGAGTGGACAGCCTGAATTCCGCTGCGGATAACGGCACGCTGGTGGCCGGTACGATGAGTCTTGGGATTGAATTGCCTTCTGCGACGATCACAACCTTCGGATCAGCCACTTATTTTGATATCAATGGTGTCTTGTACGGAGGGTTCGTCAATGATCATTTCGCACTGAACCAGGCGATTCGAAAGCATGATGGGGGAGTGGCGGCAATTGGAGGATACGCCTTTGGCAACGGTGGCGGTTTCCCGCTTGTTGCGACATCCGTCAACGGTGGTTTCACTGGAGTGACAATGGCACAAAACTTCGGTGAAGAAGGCCTGGCGATTACCGAAAGTGCGCCTGATCTCAGCCTCCCTTCGCAGCCGCGTTATCTGGGCGTGCTCACGCGCACGGTAAGCCCAAACATTAACATTCAGGAGGCCAACATTGTTCGAAAACTCGACTCTCAAACTCTTCAGCCAATCTGGGAAGTGGGCCTGAATGGCACCTATGCCCCGGCCAATCGTACCCGTGCGAAAATTGAGGCCTTGCCTGACGGCGGATTCCTGATCGCTGCGTCAACCTACTATTCAAGCCACGCCGGAGGTGCCGGGAGCGGTGTGAATGTCATGCTGACAAGGCTGAGCGCCGACGGCCAGCTTGTATGGGCCAAGGCATACGGCGGTCCGGGCACCGATGGGAACAGCTTTAATGGAGAGTCAATCGATCTGATCGTGACACCGGATGGCTATGCCTTCACCGTCGCCACCGATTCTTTTGGAACTAACGGGCTTTCCACCTCGCGTGAATACTGGGTCGTTAAGACAGACCTGGACGGTAATATTCCAATGATGTCTGGCCTGGTGCGTGATGTTACGGCTTCGGTGACCCTCAACCCATTTGGAGGGACAGTGTTGCAGACCAAAAGTCTGGTTGAGTTTAATCCTGCTCAATTTCCACGTCGTGAGCGAACTCCCGAAGAAGTGGCCTCCGGGATTTTCCCGCCGATCGTCCTCGGTCAGGAGAAGTTTGGCACGCTGGCGGTGGTCAACAATTTTACCACAACTACCGTCGCAGTCGTGCCGAGTTTTCAAAACACACCAAACTTCAACTCCGGAGCAGCTCAATTCGCCCAGGCGAATTACCAGACGACTGAATCGGCCACGGAATACATTGATGTCATTGTTAGTCGCACTGATGCGACACACGGTGCCTACGGAAAGGCCAGTGTGAATTACACGATCACGCCAAATGGTTCCACGTCTGCGACGGAGTTCCTTGCTGCTCCTGCAGAACTGTTTCAGTATGCGACACCCGGTTTCAACTCGTACCATGTCGATTTTGAGGACGGCGAACTGACGAAAGCAATTCGCATTCGAGCATTGGATGAAGATGAATTCGATCCGAACGATTCGATCACGATTACCCTGACGGACCCGGATCCACTCAACGACATAGTGCTGGGAACCACGAAGAGCACTGTGGTTGCGTTACGTGATTTCTCAAACGCCCGACCAACGCTCGATGATCTCACCATCTCACGGGCCGAAAACCGTCCCGTGGGAACTCTTGTTGCGACGATGCAGGGCACCGATCTGAATGTTGAGCAATCGCTCACTTATAGTCTCGTTGATGGAAATACTTCAAACGCTTTTGCGATCAATCCGACGACCGGCAAGGTAACGGTTCGCGCGCCACTACTCATCGACTACGAGAAAGCAACGAGCTACACACTGACGGTCAGAGCCTCAGACAATGGAACGCCTGTGCGTTCCGATGACGCGACGCTGACTATTAATCTGACCAATATCGTTGAGGCTCCGTCGCATCCGAATCGAACGTTCTCTCTCTCCGAAAACAAGGCATTTGGCGCCCATCTTGGAACCGCGCTTGCAACAGTCGACTTTGGCCTGATGCCCACCTACAGCATCGTTAGTGGTAATACTGGTTCCGCCTTTGCGATCAATCCGGACACAGGTAAAGTGACCGTGAATAATCCGGAGGTGCTCAACTATGAAATTACGAAAACCTGGACACTAACGATTCGGGCAACAGACAGCGGAAATCCGGCACTGTCGGGTGACGCCGTATGGACAATCAATCTGACGAACGTTGCCGAAGCTCCGGCACTGGAAGGTCAAACCATTTTCATGGCGGAAAATCGGCCGTTCGGTGCCCTTGTCGGAACCGCGATTGCGACGGTCGACACTGGCCGCACAGCCACCTACAGCATCGTCAGTGGAAATACAGGTTCGGCCTTTGCGATCAATCCGGTCACGGCCAAATTGACCGTCAACAATCCGGCCGCGCTTGATTTCGAACTGCTGAAGCCGTGGACTCTGAAAATCCGGGCGACAGACAATGGTACTCCGGCACTTTCAGGTGACGCCATCTGGGGGATCGATCTGTACAATGTTGAGGAGGCTCCGGTCTTACCCGATCGCACTATTTCTTTGCCGGAGAATCGACCGCTGGGCGCAATTGTCGGAACCGCGATTGCAACAGTCGACTTTGGACGCTCCGCAATTTATAGCATTGTCGGAGGCAATACAGGCTCGGCATTTGCGATCCATCCGGACACAGGCAAGGTCACC
>JBILXT010000688.1:0-2646 GCA_044378235.1 Planctomycetaceae bacterium | reverse complement strand
CGAAAACGGCGAAGTAAATCGCTGTAGTTTCAATGCAACATCGGCGATGCTGTCCGAGTATGCCTGGTAGATGACGATGGTGTCTCTATCGTAGTTGGCACGAATTTCGTATACGGCTGGCATGGCATGGCGCGATGATGGACTTATCTTGCATTGAAAAGACTGGCTCAGTGAGGAGACAAGACAGCCCGGCGAACGGTTCGGTTTAATGGCAGAATGACGGCAATCACTCGGTTGACGCGAGTAACTTTGTAAAGTGAATTCTGCACCGCCGCCAACTCGGTGGTGAGTAGGGCTAGTGCTCCGTCAAGACAAAAAGTTCGGGTTGGAGTCAAACGGCTCGGCGCGGCCGATGTTCGCGTCGTGCACGAGACGTCCAGGCGGGACATGAGGCCGCCCGCGATCGACTCACGCACCGTCCATGATCGACTCCAACTTCGCGAAGCACACCGGGCAGATCCCGTGGCTGAACAACGCGTCGGAGTGAGCCGAGATGTACTGCTCCAACTGCTGCCAACTCTGGTCGTCGTCGCGGATCTTCTTGCAGTAGCTGCAGATCGGAATGATGCCCCGCAGCTGCTTGAGTTGACTTTCGAGATGGAGACGAAGCTCTTCCTGCGCCTTCGCGAGCTGCTCGGCCGCGCGACGTCGCTCCGTGATGTCGGTAACGAACACGGTCACGCCTCTGATGTGACCGGCATCGTCGTACAGCGGCGAGCAGCGGTTCTCCCAAAAACTGCGATGCAGGTCAGGGTCGCCGTATTCTTCCTCCATGAGGATGTTCTCGCCTGACAGCGCGGCATCGAAGTTCGCCTTCGCATGCTGCCGGTCCGCGTCATTATAGATCACGTCCAGTATGCAGGTGCCGAGTTCGATCGTGGCGCCCCAGATTCGCTGCATCGTCTGCGCGTGGGCCCGGGCGAACGACGTGTAGCGATACTCGCGGTCGAGCGAAAAGAAGATCACACCATGCGGGCTTTCGAGAATGTTCTGCAGGAGCAGCAACTGTTGCTTGTTGCGGACGAGCTCCTCAAGGGCCTCTTCATGCGAAAGTTGCATTCGGTACCTCATGTTCTGATGTCGCTGCCTGGCATCGCCACGTGCGGGTTGCCAGAGCTTACGCTGGAGCGGAGCAGCGGTCCAGCGAAAGACAGCGTACCGCTCGCCCGTGCCCGCAACGCGAGCGCGCCCATCGAGCGCATTAATGGCGCCGCAGATGCCTGGCAGCGTAAGGGTCGGAAACTCGTACTTACACCCGATTCAATTCAGCTGAGCCCAGCGTTCATCAACCAATGATTCGTTCCGGCCGGTTCACACCGGCCGCTCGCCAGAACAGAGAGGCATCAATTCGCAAAGTGTCCTGTCTTTAAGTGCTAACGCCCCCCGTTCACCGGGCCGCCGCGAACGATTTTCCGTTTCAAAACCGCGCGGCCCGCGGATCCGAGTGCAACGCCCTGTTCGCTGCTTTGATTCTGCTGATGCTCATGATGCGACAGATTTCGAATCCTGTTCAACCTCTCCGCGACCAGAACAACCTGGGCAAACGATCTCACCGTGCTGCAGTTGGCACCATCGAGTGCCGTTGCAGTATTTACATACGACCGGATTCAAGAGTGGTGGAATCAGTTCCAGCAACGACATGATACCCGTCTTCCTGGTGCCGCATACAATTGTACAAATCGCTCGATGAAGGTCTTGTTCAAACCGAATTCCTGTTCCATCCCAAGTACGGTAGTCAAGCAGAATGCGGCCGTCACGGGTCAGATACTGCATTGGCCCCATTCCCGGGTCAAGGAGAAATGCGTCGAAGCCGATTTCGACCTCGGATTGAAGACTATTCATGAAATTCACGGCTGCCAGAACGGTTTCCGAATCGGCCGTGCCGTTCACTGCAGCGACGGCAAGGTCCAGCGTGGATACAGCCTGGACAGGCTGAGTGTGTTTCAGAACCTGAGTAGCACGGCGAAACATCAGTGCGTCAAGCACGCTCTGTGGAATTTGAAAAACCACATCGCAAGCATTGGTGTCTGGCTCATTGAGCATGAATCGCACCTCAGTCCTGCGGCGAACGACCAAGATCGGCCGGTTGCCGCGACTGATTCTACATGTGAGCGCAGCAGTTCGGCAACTCGGCCGCATCTTATTGTTCGTCCGCCCTTTTTTCGCTCTTGCCCATCGGGCTTATCGTCCCATTTCGAATCACGAAGAGTTGACACGCGGGCAAATTCTGACGAATGTGATCGACCTCTTCCTGGTTCGGTTCGCAATCTTTAAACCAAATTCCCACCGAGCCTCGCAGTTGGTTTGCGATCGTTAGTTTATTTAATTGCTCCGCATTTGGAACGGCGGTGAGGGTCACATGATACTCAGATCCAAGCGGCCATAACGGAATTCCCGTGTGACGCCCACCAATCTCCGAGACGACTTGAGAAAGGAGTCGCTCTTTGCGTCTTACATTACGGTAGTCGAGCGGAAGTGAAACACCGGCCACTACCAAGACACATAAGATAAATTTTGCAGAGCGATTCATCATGTAATCTGGTGGTCGAGTGAAGTGGACCCCGGTTTTCGGACCAGCGGGGGCGATCGCTAAGGTGGATCGGGCGTGGTCAGGAGCGGCTGTTATGGACTTCCCACGGAGTGCGG
>JBILXT010000283.1:0-9500 GCA_044378235.1 Planctomycetaceae bacterium | reverse complement strand
AAATTGCCGCGTGGTCGAGCAGCGTGAATGCAAAACAGCGAGGAGTCGACTGGCAAATGCGGATCGATGATGCGCGTTGCAAACTCAAGTCCGTCTACCCCAAAATTAAAACTTGACGCTCCACTAGCGCCTCAGGCTCAGATGGCGTTTCTGTCTCCGCCCTTTGGTTCAGTCGCCGATTGACGGCGCAGGGCGACCCTGCTTTTGAGACGCGGTCTCACTTTTATGCATTTTTGGCATAGTTAATTGCCAGAATGTGTTTGCTCGATAATATCCAGAGGAAAGCAACGTTTCCCGCCGCTTCGAATCGTCTCTGGGTTTCCCAATGTCTTCCCCTCTGGATGCACGTGATCGCGAGATTCTTGAGCATCTTCATCAGTCTGCTGGTGGGGATATTCAGGCGTTGTGTGATTTGCTTGGGGTCACTCGTACTGCGATTCGACAGCGAATTGCTCGCCTTGAGGGTGCAGGCCTGATTTCATCTGAGCTTCAGGGGCAGACTCGCGGCAGACCTCGATTGATGTATCGAGTGACTGCCGAAGGCATGCACGAATTAGGCGAGAATTACCGCGAATTAGCTGTTGTTTTGTGGGAAGTCATCGCTGGCTACGAGGACGAGGCTGTTCGTTCGGCTTTGCTGGGGCGAGTTCGCAACTCGCTGGCGGAGCGTTTTCGTCGTCAGTTGGTCGGGTGTGACTCAGTTGACGAGCGGTTGGATCAGCTCGCCAGCGAAATGAAGTCCAGCGGCTTTAATATCGAAAGTGATCATTCTGGGGGATTGCGGATTCTGCGTGAAACTTCGTGTCCGTTTCCAATGCTGGCAGATGTTGATGAGGCGATTTGTCAGGTGGAGCGGGAGGTTTTGCAGCAGGTTTTGGGTGCTCCGGTTGAATTTCGTTCACGCTGCCGCGATGGTCAGGGTTGCTGCGAGTTTCAGGTGATGGGTGGCTCCGAGTTGCTTGGGGCCTCTTCGGGGAGCGTGAGTATTCAGTCCCTGGAAACTTCCGGGGGCGATTGCAAGACAGAGGCGTGCTGATAGAGTGCCGACTGCACTTCCAGCGATGTGGCAGTCGCGGGATTCAGTCAGTGCTTTTCAGTGATTAGATGTTCTGGCAAGAGGTTTGGGCGTCATGACATGGATTGAAGGTCGATTCGAAGAGAATGTGATCACCACGACGATGGAGCAGGCCATGAATTGGGGCCAGCAATCCAGCATCTGGCCGATGACGTTCGGGCTGGCTTGTTGCGCGATTGAAATGATGGCGGCCGGCGCAAGCAAGTACGACATTGACCGCTTTGGTGCAGGTGCGTTTCGTGCGACACCTCGCCAGGCGGATCTGATGATTGTTGCCGGAACGGTAACGTTCAAAATGGCCAGTCGTGTTCGGCGATTGTACGAACAGATGCCTGATCCTAAGTACGTGATTGCAATGGGTGCGTGCACTGTGGGTGGTGGGCCTTACTTTAAGCATGGATACCATGTGGTGAAGGGTGTTGATCTTGTGGTTCCGGTTGATGTTTACGTGCCTGGGTGTCCTCCGCGTCCGGAAGCTCTGCTTGAGGGACTGATGCGAATCCAGGATAAGATCAAGGCTCGTAAAGTGACTCGCGGAGAGATGGCTCTGCCAGTCCCGCATCACTCGGGTTATTCCGCTCTGAATGTTTGATTGTTGCTGAGTGCGGCAATCCCGGCACTGCCACGGCCGGTTGTTTTTTGAACCAAGCTGACTGAATTCCAGATTGTTAATGTCGGTTCCTTCGCCACCGAGTGGCTTGGTGCCGTTCGCATTTGAGGAAGTGTGGTTACGATGAGTGCTGTGCTGAAGATTTCCGATCTGCATGTTAATGTGGGTGAGACGCCGATTCTGAAGGGCGTCAATATGGAGATTCGTCAGGGTGAAATTCACGCCCTGATGGGCCCGAATGGATCGGGGAAAAGTACTCTGGCCTATGCTCTGGCCGGACATCCGAACTACACCGTGACAGACGGTTCGATTGAAATCGACGGAGTCAATGTCACTGAGATGGAAGCCGATGAGCGAGCTCGTCTCGGGATGTTTCTGGCATTTCAGTATCCCGTAGTCATTCCGGGAGTGAAGGTCGCCGACTTCCTTCGTCATGCCGTTTCGAATATTCGCAATCCTGATCGCAAAGAAGGCGAAGGCCTTATCGGGATGCGTGAGTTCCGTAAGGAAATCCGCGAACGCATGAATGAACTGGGAATGGATCAGGAGTTCGCTCGCCGATATCTGAACGATGGTTTCTCCGGCGGCGAAAAGAAGCGAATGGAGATTCTGCAGCTTGCCATGTTGCAGCCTCGCTTTGCAATCCTTGATGAAACAGACAGCGGGCTCGACAGCGATGCAGTGCGAGTCGTCAGCGAAGGTCTGGCGAAGTTGTCAGGTCCGCAAATGGGCGTGCTGATCATTACTCACCACGAGCGATTGCTGGAGTTCAATCCCCCGCAGTTCACTCATGTGATGCTGGGTGGTCGCATCGTCGAAACAGGGGACGCTTCGCTTGCCCATGAATTGCATGCCAACGGATACGCAACGATTCGTGCTCGGCATCCTGAAGCTGCTGCTGAGAACGCGAAAGCCGAAGCAGCTGCCGTCTGATATTCGCTCTGAAGTTCGTCAGATCGCGGTTTCCGAATTTGATTCTGGTCCGCACGTGAATCCTCCAACGAGATGAAGTGAGCAAATCACATGTCAACAGATACTCCGGTCAAGTCTGATGTTGAATTTGGGTCGTACAAGTACGGCTTCCATGATTCGATGGACAATTATGCGTTCAAGAGTCGCAAGGGCCTGGATGCTCAGATTGTGCGTCAGATTTCTGAGCTGAAAAATGAGCCAGCGTGGATGACAGAGTTTCGTCTTGAATCTCTGGCTATTTTCGAATCTCGCCCAATGCCGAATTGGGGCGGAGATATGACGGACCTGAACTTTCAGGACATTTTCTACTACATGAAGGCTGCCAATGAGCAGGAGACTTCATGGGAAGATGTGCCGGAAGAAATTCGACGAACCTACGACCGACTGGGGATTCCCGAGGCGGAAAAGAAGTATCTCTCCGGCGTGAAGGCGCAGTATGACTCGGAAGTCGTTTACGGGAGCCTTCAGGAAGACCTGTCAAAGCAGGGTGTGATCTTCACGGATACGGACTCTGCCCTGCGTGATCATCCTGAGTTGTTCCGCGAATACTTTGGGACCGTGATTCCTCCCGGAGACAACAAGTTTGCGGCATTGAACTCTGCCGTCTGGTCGGGCGGTTCGTTCATCTACGTTCCGAAGGGCGTGAAGATCGAGTTTCCTCTTCAGGCCTACTTCCGCATCAACAGCCAGAACATGGGCCAGTTCGAGCGTACCCTGATTATCGTCGACGAAGGGGCGGCGATTCATTACGTTGAAGGCTGTACGGCTCCGACTTACAGCAGCAACAGTCTGCATTCGGCGGTCGTTGAGATCATCGTGAAGCGTGGTGCACGTTGTCGGTATACGACCATTCAGAACTGGTCCAGCAACGTTTATAACCTTGTGACAAAGCGAGCGATGGCCTACGGCGATTCGCTGATGGAATGGATCGACGGAAATCTTGGTTCAAAGCTGACCATGAAGTATCCGGCGATCTGGTTGATGGAACCAGGTGCTCGCGGAGAAACGCTGTCGATTGCATTCGCGGGCGAAGGTCAGCATCAGGATGCGGGAGCCAAGATGGTTCACTGTGCTCCAAATACCTCCAGCCGAATCATCAGCAAGAGCATCTCCAAGAGCGGCGGCCGATCCAGCTATCGTGGCCTTGTGAAGGTTCACAAAGACGCTGTTAATTGTCGCTCGAATGTGGTGTGTGATGCACTGATTCTGGATCCCGCCAGCCGCAGCGACACGTATCCATACATCGAAGTTGAAGAGGAGAACGTGGCGATTGAGCACGAAGCCAGCGTTTCCAAGATTGCTGAAGAACAGTTGTTCTATCTGATGAGCCGTGGTCTGTCGGAAGCAGAAGCTTCGGCGATGATCGTTACAGGCTTTATCGAGCCGCTCGTGAAAGAACTGCCGATGGAATATGCGGTGGAACTGAATCGGCTGATCGAGTTGCAGATGGAAGGATCGGTTGGGTAGTTCACTGCTGATCGGCTGAATTGTTGCGGAGAAATCACCATGGTGAAACTCAGCGAAGAAGTTGCTGAAGCCCTGAAGGCAGCAAACGGAGAAGCATTATCGGTGGAGGTGCCGGGATTTGATCGACGATTTGTTGTTGTCGAACAGTCTGAATACGACGCGGCAATGGAAGCACTCGCTCTACAAAGGAATGTGGAACTGATTCGTGAAGGAGTCGCTGACGTGGAAGCCGGCCGAGTAATTCCGCTTCATGAGGCGATGGAACAGATTAGGCAGGAACTTGGTTTCCCCCGTCGGCAGACAACATGAGGGTGCTGGTTTCGGCGCGAGCAGCGCTGGATATTCAGCGGAACGCGGAATGGTGGGCCGCACATCACAGTCGCCTTCAGGCTGCAGAGTGGTTTTATTGTGTTTACGATCAACTTGAGGCCATTGGCAGTTCGCCCCTGAGCTATGGCCTGTCATTGGAAAATGGACTGTTTCCGTTTGAAGTTCGAGATGCACTGGTTGGTCTTGGCGGCAGGAAAAGCTATCGGGCCATCTTTGGAGTGCACGAGGATCATTTAACTGTTTATCGAGTGTTGCGAGCAGCCGAGGGGTCTATCAACGCTGACGACCTTGAGTAGACAGTGTTTTTGTTTGAGAGAGTTTGAAGTAGATATGTCATCAGCAACCATCGATATTTCCCGCACCGGCTTCTCGGCTGAGGTCTTCGAACAGTTCCTTTCTACTCGCAGCGAACCGTCCTGGATCACAGACGCTCGTCGTGCGGCGTTCGATCAGTACCAGTCTCTGCTCCAGAGCGAACTTGATCCTGAAGAGTTTAAGCGAGTCGACCTTCGCGTCTTCAACGCAGGCAAGTTTCGGCCGTCTGCTGGAACTGTTGATTCCTCCTCGATTGCCACACTGCTGAGTGACAAGACGGAGTTTGGTGGATCGGTTGCTCATGTGAACGGTCAGGTCACTCAGGCCACTGTGTCGGACCAGATTCGTGCACAGGGAGTTCTCTTTGGCGAACTTCAGGGGCTGCTGACGACTCATCGTGAATTGCTTGAACCCTACTTCATGAAGAAGGCCGTGCAGACAGACGCGGATCGTTTCTCTGCTTGGCATGCGGCGTTCTGGACCGGCGGAACTCTGCTATATGTCCCTCGAAATGTTGAAGTCGCATTGCCACTGCACAGTTTGATTGCTCACAGTCGTGATGGTGTCGCGGATTTCAGTCACACCCTCATCATTCTGGAGGACGGCGCGCGAGCGACACTGTTGGAAGAGACGACGTCCGCAAACGAAGAGATCGCCGGCCTGCATGTGGGCTGCGTAGAACTCATCGTCGGCCGCGATGCCAATCTGCGATACGTTCAATTACAGAACTGGAATCAGAAGTCGTGGCACTTCGCTCATCAGGCAGGTTGCGTTGACAGCAATGCTTCCCTGCAGTGGACAGTGGTTGGTCTCGGCAGCAAGCTGGCCCACATTCACCAGGATATTAATCTGAACGGCCGAGCCGCAACCGCCGAAGTGAACGGCGTGACCTTTGTCAGCGATCGTCAGAAGATCAGCTACTACACTCAGCAGCACCACAAGGCCCAGGGAACTCACAGCGATCTGCTTTACAAAGAGGTTTTGCGTGATGAAGCGAGAGTCATCTGGCGTGGCATGATCAAGGTCGATCCTGCCGCACAGCAGACCGACGGCTATCAGCGAAGCGATGCCTTGATGCTCAGCGATGATGCTCGATGCGATTCCATTCCGGGCCTCGAAATTGAAGCCGATGATGTGAAGTGCACGCACGGTGCGACGACAGGCCGAGTCGACAAGGAACAGATCTTTTATTGCATGAGTCGCGGGATTCATCGACACGAAGCCATGCACATGATCGTGGAAGGCTTCTTCCAGAAAGTTTACGATCGCATCCCGGTTGAAATAGTTCGAGAGACCCTGAGCCGCACTGTGCAGGGCAAGCTGGGAATCGAATCCATCGCGGTTTAAGCAAGATGGAGTGATTTCACTGGCGGAGTGATTTTCGGTTGCAGCGGTTTTTCTAGAACAGAATGTGATTCATGGAACGGGTGATTGGCACAGACGAATTGAAATCCGGCGAGCGTCGATCCGTTTATGTCGACGACGTTCCAGCGCTTGTGATTCGAATTCAGGATGAGTACTTTGTGATCGAAGATGTCTGCTCGCACGATGGGCAGCCTCTGACGAATGGTCCTCTTCAGGATTGTTCGATTGTGTGCCCACGTCATGCGGCTCGATTTGATCTGAAGTCCGGAAAAGCTTTGTGCATGCCTGCGACTGAAGCCATTCGCGTGTTCAGGACGGAGATTCGCGACGGGGCGATTTGGGCCGGTCGCTAATTCATTGTTTGATTCCGTATTCGATTTTTTATTTCACATCTGACATCTTCAACTGCGAAGCATCATGGCCACTGATACTGAACTCATCGAAGCTCTGAAGCAGGTGATTGACCCGGAACTCATGGTCAATATCGTCGATCTGGGACTGATCTATTCGGTGGATCAGACGGAGCGCAAAGTGGCGGTGCAGATGACTTTGACCAGCCCGGCCTGTCCAGCAGGTCCGCAGATTGTCCAACAGGCCAAGATGGCGTTGGAGCGACTGGAAGATGTTGATGAAGCGACAATCACGATCACGTTGTCCCCACCGTGGACTCCGGACCGCATGACTGACGACGCAAAAGACATGCTCGGCATCTTTTAAAGATCACAAGTCTTTTGTGCGTTTTGGTATGACTCAGAAGATCAGTTGCACCTCACGTACTTTGAACGCAGTCAAAGAAATCAGCGTGCCCTGATCGGAGATCGCCAGCGATGATTTTTCCGTCATCTCTGCATTGATTGCAAACGCAGCCGTTGGCTTCCGCGCCGTCTTGATGAAACAGTCGACGGCGACTCCGTCGGTTTCGGATAACAGCAAATTTAACCATTCAGACTCGTCTTCCGTTGCTGCCTTGTGCCGCGTGTTGACGATCTCCACGTTCTTTGCGGACAGCCCCAGAATCCAGCTGCTGGCTGCTCCCGCTGCGGCTGAGTCCGTTGTCTGCAGCATAGAAATTGGCGTCATAGCGTCGGCAGCTGTGCGAAGCGGAAACGGCTGGTCGAACTCAACCGTGAACTGAAACTCACGAGCAGACTCGCCCTCAACAATCAGCAGGCTGTCCAGCATTCGTGGGCCGGACCGACGATGGTATGGACGACCATGCGGCACAATCACCATGCGATGGTCAGTGTCGCTGACTTCCAGGTAATCCGGCGACTCAAACCGTTCTGCTCGAAAACCGCCGACCTGTCCCATTACCGCTCGAGTAATCGCAGCCGATTCATTGTCCCATGCAAAGCGGCAGCCGTAGTATGACAACCACGGGTTGCCCTTAACGTTGCTCTTGATGTTCTCGAATCGCAGATGGATTTGAATGCGTGGTTGAACTCGATCGATCGAAGTTGTCTGAGTGACGGTTGCCAGCCGGGCTCCATCAACGGGTGAAACGAGTTCGCTGGTAGTTTCTACGGCGGCAAAGATCAGGCCAGCCTCAACGACACGCTGACCGACCAGGTTGGCGATGGCATAAGAGACTTTTCGGACCTCGCCACTGCCATCATCGGGCAGAGTCACATCGCGTTCATAGCGAAAGCACGATTGCTGGCTCAGTCGATTCCCTCGTTGCTGATGCCACGTCACCGACGCGATACCGCCTGTGCGATCGCTGAGAGTCACTTCGAAGTGGCGATTGCGAAGAGTCAACGGTTCGGCCAACGGAGCTTCGCCACGAGCTTCCTTCATGACCGGGTGCGCTGCCTGAGGTGACGGCGACTCCGTGAGCCATGCGAATCCTCCGGGAGGAATCTTCACCAGCAGCCGTTCTTGTCCGTTAGTGACCTGAGCGAGTTCAATCACCGATGACTGTGCTGGTTGTGACCAGCCTTCAGGCCAGGAGATTGCGGCGTATCGCGCGAACGGCAGTGAGTTCAGCAGGAACAGACCGCGTTGCGAGCACTCTTTCGCGGGGATTCGTTTCTGGACAGCCGACAGCAAGCCGCTCTCGATGTCGTTAAGTCGTGCCGTAAGCTGACTCGACGTTTCGTGTAATCTTTGTCCTCGCTCTGGTGAAGTATCAAGGACATCCACATGCTGAAGTTCCAGATCGGCGATCGCCGCCTCCAGCTCGGATAACTGGCTGCTGAAGCCCGGCATTCCCGCAGTCGTTCGAATCAGTCCTGCAATTCCGTGGATGGTCCGCAGTGACTCGAGCCGCTGGTTCAGCAAACGTAAAGTGGCTGGCCCGGAAATCGGAGGCTCGGTTTTAAGAACGGAAGATTGAATCAGAAACGGTGCGAGGTAATCTGAGTGATCGTGACGTTCCGCAAGCCGAGTTCCTCCAGCGGCGTGGCACAGTTGTTCCATCGTCACAAATTCACCGAGCACCGGTGCGTAGGTGGCTGCTATCTGGAGATCCGTCATCCACGGCGATTTCAGAGTGGGCAGGCGGGCCAGGAAGAGGGCCGCTGTGGAATCGTCCTGCATGCTTTCGTTGTATCGGTCTGCGAATCTCAAAAACCCGGCCGCGCTGTCAATGGCCAGCGGAATACGTGACGCCGCGGCAATCATCGAACCATCTGGTGCCTGCCATTCAAACTGACTGCGTTCGCGATCCGGATAGAGCCCATCGTCCAGCGCGACATGGAAAGCCGATTCGAAACCGAGGTGACTCAGCAATGTCGGCATTGATGCAGTCAGACCGAATCGTCGGCGAGCCCAGTGACGTGGCGTGTGTGCAAGAACATTTTGAAACAGTGACTTGCAGCGTTGAATGTCGGCCACTGTGGTTGCCATCGAACCCAGAGATGTTCTGGTTTCATGGTCGTGCCCAGACAGCAGACCGATGCGTTCGCTTTGAAGAGCAGACGACAACGCCTCGGCGATTTGAGAATTCTGTGTGATCCATCGTGTGAGGTCACGGCCTGTTGCAAACAGATTCAACTTTGTGGGCGACTGTAGCAGGTCAAGAATTGTCTCGGGAGCTTCATCGTCACTCGGGATACAGATATCGATGAGATAGCAGTTCATCGGATGAAACCGCTCGCGCGTTTCACGAGCGTGCTCGAAGCATTTTCGAAGGTGAACTGTGGCCGTGTCGGCATCACCATTCAGGAAGGCATCAGCTGCTTGTCGAACTTCGCGGCCGATCAGAATATTGTCGGGATCCACGAAGTGATGGCGTCGACGGCTAAGCAGTTGAGTCTGCAGGAGCACTGTTCCCAGCGACAAAAAGTGTGGCACCAGATCCTTGCCCGGGTCCGTTGGGTTGATGTTCGCAGAGGCTGGAAGCGATTCCTTGTCGAGAGCCCCATT
>JBILXT010000281.1:0-9504 GCA_044378235.1 Planctomycetaceae bacterium | reverse complement strand
CTGGAAGCGAAGGAGTTGGTTGTGTCCGGTGCCCCGGATTCGACCGAAGTGCCTCTTGTTAAGAAGTCGATTGATGAAGCCTTGCGACGGCGCGAGAATCTTTATGCCAAGCTGATGGCGATTGCTCAACAGAAATCCGGTACGTCGGGGCCTGCGGGTGATCTGGCGAACGGCAAAGGTGAACGTCGACTGACAGTTCGTCCCGATGGTCGCGTGCTGATGGAAGAATCGATGCGACAGCGACCGCTTGACGGCCGCTTTTACGCAGGCGGTGTCGCACCACCTCCGTCGTATTTTCAGAAGCGTCCAGCGGGCGGTTTTGGTGGACGTGATGGCGATCAGTTGACTGCAGCCGATGCTGAAAAGCTGGCTGATGAATTTGCAGAACGATACGCCAAACAATACGAATCAGCTCGATCCCTGGCGCAAAACGCTGCGGCAGAGGAGAATGTTGTCACAGACGTGAAGCCGAAGTCTGCAGAGAAGACTGTGTCAGCCGCGAAGGAATCTGAGGAGTCGTTGAGATCTCCCGAAGAACGCCGGTTTGCCGAGACCGTATTTGCCAACGATGGAAGCATCACGTCATCACTGGCGCAGAAGCCGAAGAAGTCAGCCCTGGCAAAAACAGCAAAGACGAAGTCGGATCCAATGAGTCCGCAGGAAAGCCTGTTGACCAGCAGCGGATCGGGTGACGATCAGCCCGGTACTGGGATTCCGGATTTGTCGAGGATTGATCCGGATCTCTTGAAGCGACTGAACTCTGGCAAGCAGCCGTCTGGCAGTGAGATGACGCCAATTGGGATTACAGTTTTCGTGGATGAGCACCACATGACGGTGGATCAGCAGTCGGCCGTGGAGATTACTCCTGATACGCTGGACGACGCATTTGTTTCGCTTCTGACAGGCATCAATGCGGAAGTCGAAGATCGGAAGAAGAAGCCCGATGAGCCTGTCATGCCGATCGTGAAATTCATTGTCAGCCCTGGCGGTGAAAAGTGGCGAATCCCATTGGCTCATTCTTTGAAACGAACCGGCATTCGATCAGCAACGGTTTACGAGCTGACTCCGTATATGACAACGGTCGATGAGACTGGGCGAGCGTGGTTGAGTGATGAAGGCGAGTAATGAAGGGGCAAGGATTGACTGGTGCTTTGTCGAGATGTGAATTTCGGGTAGTGGACCTTGCTAAAGGTCCTGCAGTCAGGGGGTTTTTAGCAAGATCCACTCCCTCCAACCCGAATTCGTTATTTCGACAGAGCGCTCGAGGTTACTGATCGGCCTGAGAACAAGCTGCAGAAGAAACACACTCCATGAGTCGACGAGCACAACGACCTGAACTTGAATTCGGATCCGACTCCTTTCTGGACGTCGTGTGTAACATCGTCGGTATTTTGATCATTCTGATTGTCGTGGTCGGTCTGAAGGTCCAGCGCCAGCCTCGAGAGCAGGAAGCTCAGGCCGCAGCCAGAATAGAAGCGACTCGCGCCGATCAGGAGACAATCCTTGCCGAGCGTCAGAGAACATTAGAACAGCTCAACACGGCCGAAGCAGAGGCAGCCCAGGCTGTTAGTACGCTCGAAAGCCAAAGCGCAGAGGCGGAAGAGAAGATTCGGCAGGCGATGGAAGCACAAGAGTTGGCCTATCAGCAGATGCTGGCTCTGCAGGAAAAAGCCGATCGAACCCAGAAGCAGGCGGCTGATCTGGAATCCGATAAAGCCGCGATTGCCGCGCGAGTTGCGTCGCTGAAGGCTGCGATTGACGAGAAAGGTCGAGAAGCTCTTAATGCAGGAAAGATCCTAGCGACTGCGATGAAGGCTGAGCAGGATCTCAGCAGGAAGCTGGAGACGACTGTCGCCGAGACACAGGAACTGCGTGAACTGCTGGAAAAGACTGAGGAAGCTGCGGTTCCAAAGAATCGAATGCAGCATCGGCTTTCGCCAGTCACGAAACCTGCTGAGAAAGAAGAACTCCACTTCAGAGTCAGTGAAGGTCGCATCAGTCGAGTGCCGCTGGAAGAATTGCTGGAACGCCTGAAAGATCAGGTGATGACTCGTCGAACGGCCGTGATGAGATTCAACCAGTTTGATGGCGTTGTAGGTCCGGTCGATGGTTATACGATGAGCTACACCGTCGAGAAAGACGGTCCTTCAACCTTGGAAGCTCTTCAGTCCGGCGACGGGATCACTCGGCTGAATGTCACACGATGGACGATCACACCGGACGAATCTCTGGTGGCTGAGACCATTGAAGAAGCTGTGCGACCAGGTTCACGCTATCGTCAGAGAATTGAAACCGCCCTGCCCGATTCGGTGGTTACGATGTGGGTTTATCCGGACTCATTCAAAGGCTTCTCAACTCTGCGCGAAGTCGCTCACGGATTGCAACTTCGAGTCGCTGCTCGGCCCTTGCCGGAGGGAACTCCGATCGTAGGCTCGCCAAGCGGCAGCCGATCGACGGCACAATAACGTTCATACGTCGGCAGGTTTGCTGTACCGTACACCCGTCGCTCCGCCGACGGGATTCTTGCGGCTCTTGCCTCCCACAATTGCGCGCCGCGACCCATGCCGCCCCTCTCAACCGTGGCAAAGCACGGAATTCTCACGGGACTTTCGGCCCGTAAATCTTTCCTTCTTTTGCCCATGATTTTTGCTGCCTACAATGGCGGGATTCATTCTTTGGGCAATTTGAGTGCTGTTTTCTCGATGCGTGAGTATCCCATGTTTCGTCGATTGCTTTGTGATCTGTCCACCGTCGCTTTTTTCGCAATCAGTCTGATCGTTTGTGCTTCTGAATTGTTCGCACAACAGGATTATCAGCCGAAGATTGCTGCTTCGTCCGGTGATGCAGAACTGGCGCTCAAGGGCTTCGTTGTCCCGGAGAACATGAGCGGAAAGCTATTGGCAGCAGAGCCGATGCTGGCCAATCCAGTTTGTTTCACCGTAACAAATGATGGTCGCATCTTTGTTTGCGAGACGTTCCGCCAGGAAGTTGGCGTCGAAGACAATCGCAACCATATGAACTGGCTGGAGAATGATCTGCAGCTCGAATCCGTCGAAGAACGCGCGGCGATGTTTCGTAAGTACATGGGCAGCGATGTTCAGAAGTGGGCGACGGAACATGATCGAATTCGCCTGCTGCAGGATACCGATGGCGACGGCACGTTTGATCTAGATACGCTGTTCGCCGATGGCTTCAATGACATCATTGATGGCACCGGTGCTGGAGTCATCGAACACAACGGGCGAGTTTATTACACCTGTATTCCAAAGCTGTGGAGCTTTGCTGATGCCGACAACGACGGAGTAGCGGAACAATCTGACGCATTGCATCACGGCTATGGTGTTCGCGTTGCTTTTCGCGGACACGATATGCATGGTCTGGTTGTTGGTCCGGATGGTCGGCTCTACTTCAGCATTGGGGACCGAGGTTTCAATGTTGTGACCAAAGAGGGAACTCGTTTGAAACGCGTTGATACGGGAGCCGTGTTTCGCTGTGACATGGATGGCAGTAATCTCGAAGTGTTTGCCCACGGTCTGCGAAATCCGCAGGAACTGGCGTTCGATGATCACGGCAATCTGTTTACCGGTGACAATAACTCCGACAGTGGCGACAAGGCTCGCTGGGTCTATGTCGTTCAGCACGGAGATACCGGCTGGCGAATGTACTATCAGTATCTTGATGATCGAGGTCCCTGGAATCGCGAACGTATCTGGTATCCGTATCGAGCAGATGCGGACACAACGGCTGTCCAGCCGGCGTCTACATTGCCGCCGATTGCAAATCTGGCTGACGGGCCTTCCGGGCTCACTTACTATCCCGGAGTGGGATTGCCGGAACGTTATGCGGGCCACTTCTTCATGGCGGATTTTCGTGGGACTGCGGGCAACAGCGGCATTCGCAGCTTTACCGTGAACCCGAAAGGAGCCACGTTTGAGCTGGCGGATTCGCATCAGTTCCTGTGGTCGATTCTGGCAACGGACGTCACGTTTGCTCCGGATGGAAGCATGGTTGTCAGCGACTGGGTCAATGGCTGGAACGGAGAAGGCAAAGGTCGTCTGTATCGATTTGCCCATGATAAAGAAGCCGGTGCGGTCACGGCAGCAAAGTCTGTTGAGTGGCTGGGTGGCGGAATCGCGAAAGCCTCAGTGCCGACACTTGTGGAATTGCTCAGTCATGTCGATCGTCGAGTCCGGCAGGAGTCACAATTCGAACTGGTTCGTCGCAACGCGGCCGATGAGCTGATGAATGCCGTGAAAACTCCGGCTCATGAATTGTCCGCACGTCACGGGCTTTGGGGTTGCTGGCAGTTGGGATTGGCGTCGACCGAACAGGCGACGGTGGTCGTTTCATTGCTGCAGCACGTTCTCAGCGATGAGTCCGATCATTATTCAGATGAACTGCAGGCTCAATCGATGCGCATCCTCGGAGACATCGTTTCGAGACATGGCGTTTCTGTGCTGAAAGACAATCGTGCTGAACTTGCGACTGTTTGTCGTGAGTTGACCGGCAGTGACAATTTTCGGCTGGCAGGATTTTCTGCCGCAACGCTGGGAGTGTTAGGCGGCTGGGATGATGTTGCGGCGCTTCTAACACTGCTCGATCGAAATCAGAACAATGATCCAGTCGTCAGGCATCAGGCCGTCGTGGGACTCATGCAAATAGGAGAACGTCAACCCGGTCTGTTGAGTTCTCTGGCGCAATACCCCGGATCTCCAGCTCGTCTTGGCGTCGCGCTGGCCATGAGACGATTGGCTGATCCGAAAGTGTCCGACATGTTGTCAGATGCAGATCCGCTAATTGTTGCCGAGGCAGCTCGGGCGATCAACGACGATGGGTTGGATGCAGGTCAGTCGAAACTGGCCGATCTGATCACAATGACGGGCGTGGAAGACAGCGTGTTGCGAAGAAGTCTGAATGCCTGTTATCGAATCGGTACCTCCGATCGTGCTGACCTGGTGGCTCGGATTGCTGCGGATGGTGAGCAGGCTCCGGAGATTCGTCTGCTGGCGGCTCAGTTGCTAAGCACCTGGAACAAGCCACAGAAGACAGATACCGTAACAGGCCAATGGCGCCCGTTGCCTGATCGTGAAGTTGACGGTTTGCCGCAGGCTGTAAGTCCTCACTTGCCGGGCATGTTGTCTGGTTCTCCGGAACTGCGAAAGTTGACTGTGGAAATCGCGACGGAACTCGGGATCACAGACATCGTTCCAACGCTTGTCGGAATTCTTCACGACACGAATCTGGACGATAATCTGCGAGTGTCGGCATTTCGAGCACTCGTCAAGTTGTCGCCTGAAGCCGACGCCGTGGTAGAATCTGGTCTCAAAGATACGTCAGAATCCGTACGCCTTGCTGCCGTGGAAATTATGGTGGCGAGTGCTCCGGAAAGCTCTGTGCCGCAGTTGAAGGGACTGTTGGCTGATGGAACGGTGCGATCTCAGCAGACGGCTCTGCGATTGCTGGGTTCAATCGAGACCGACGATGCTCGACAGGCGTTACTGGACACGTTTGAACGGTTGAAGAATCAGTCACTTCCAGTCGGGGCGTCACTGGATCTAATCCTCGCGGCAGAGAAATCTGGCACTGCGGAACTGAAAGCGGCTGTTGCGGACTTTCGAATTCGTCAGCAGGAAGCCGGTACGGTACTGGGGTTGTGGAGCGAATGCCTGGAAGGTGGGAACGCAGATCAGGGGCGAACAGTCTTCTTCGGTCGCAGCGCAGCGTCTTGTCGACGTTGTCACAAGGTTGGCGGCAGCGGTGGCGAAGTGGGGCCTGATCTGAGTCGGATCGGAAAAGACAAAGACCGCAACTATCTGCTCGAGGCAATCGTTGATCCCAATGCAAAGGTTGCGAAGGGATTTGAAACTGTCATTCTGGTCACGATGGATGGACTGATTCATTCGGGGATTCTGAAGAGTGAGGATGACTCCGTTGTGCAATTGATGACTCCCACCGGCGCTTTGGTTTCGGTTGCCAAAGAAGAAATCGATGAGCGAGCCAACGGGCAGTCCGGGATGCCTCAGGATCTGGTCAAGAATCTGACACGATCAGAAATTCGGGATCTCGTGGAGTACCTCAGCACCTTGCAGTCCGAACCAGGTTCCGCGCATGGGAAGAGTGCGAAGTAGTGGGCGATGTTCTCAGGAAAGAACCCGTTGGCGTTACCACGATAGTTCGGCATCCACAACGCCGCTGCGAATCTGTGCCCTGGCCGTTGAAAGGATTTTCGCGGCCAGGGGTTTTAGCGACACAGGCAGATCTGCCGCATCGGGATGTTCAAGGGTCTCAATAGCAGCGCGAGGTTGTTGACGAAGGATCAGCAGAAGTTGAGCCAGGCGAACTCGTGCCCAGGCACTGTCGTTCGGGAACCGATCAATAAGTTCCTGAAGCCAGAATTCGGCTTCGTCGAACGCTTCGGCCTTTAGCAGGCCTTTGGCTAGTTTTTGAGTTTTCTCCTGACCAATGCAGATCGCAGGATCATCCATTCGAAGTTTGAAGAGGTCATCGGCTGCAGTCAGGACATCTCCGTCGTCAATCATTCGGTTGATTTCAGAAAGAGCCGCGCGGCGTGCGGATCGATCCACTTTCCGGCGAGTCTTTGTGTCGGAGTCTGCGTCATTGATTGGGAGCGGGATTGGCGTGTCGTCGTAGGTTTTGCCGACGCTGGAATGATATCCCAGTGCCCAGTCCTTTTCTCCAAAGCGCCCGTGCGTGCCCTTCATGACGGCGAACAGATCCCAGTTCTCGCAATCGACGAGCCCTTTCTTCAGCATCACGATACCGATTGGAAATCCGGCGAGACTTCCCAGCAAATGCAGAAACGATGTACCCATTCCCGGCCAGAAC
The DNA here is from genome assembly GCA_044378235.1 of Planctomycetaceae bacterium. Taxonomy (GTDB): domain Bacteria; phylum Planctomycetota; class Planctomycetia; order Planctomycetales; family Planctomycetaceae; genus SXXK01. Next base: position 2,658 of record JBILXT010000281.1, on the reverse strand, counting down.
AAGAGGCTGAGAAGATTCGTTCCCAGATACCAAAGAGACAACGTCAGAATCGTGATATCGAACGAGAATGCTCGTGGCATTCCCAGGCCATAGCCATATCCCATGAACATGGCTTCAAAATGGATTTCATTTTTCGGAGCCCAGATCAGACTGATCGCCATCAATCCAAAGATGGCATCAGAAGCGCCAAGGCATCCGCCATGCGTATGCAGGAGTGTGACCACGTCGGTAACAACTCCGGAGAAGGCAACGATCCCGAAGTAGATGGGCAGGAATACTTTCCAGCCAACTTTTCCCTCAACGACCAGTCCGAAGCACCAGAGAAACAGCATGTTCCCCACCAGATGACTAAATCCAGCGTGTGCGAATGACGACGAGATCCATTCGGAAGGATTCAGTCCATTTCCATAGTGCAGTATCCAGGGGTCGATGGCTCCCTGATTGTATCCGAACCCGGTGATACAGAAGCAGATAACGTTGGCGGCAATCAACCCGATGGTAGCGACCGGAAAATGATAAATCGGTGCGTCTGTGCCTGTCGGAAAGAGCATATTGCGAACCGTCCAGCATTCGGAGACAACTGAAGAATGGACCTCTGCATGTGCACAAAAGACCGTCCTGCACCGTCCATATTGAGGAGGCTGTGGGAGAACGAATGCCGGTCAGCGGCGGATCACATGATTTTCGAAGAATTCCACCTGCGAAAATTGAAGTTCGGAAATGCATCCAGTGAAGCCGTGCTCCGGCCGGTCTTTAGTTTGGACATCGAAAAACGAGGCGGAATGCTCCCTGGAAAACGTTCATCTCGTGTATCCTGAGCGAAATTGCTCGCCGACTGACCTTCCCCTGAGCTCCACGATAAGGCTCTCTTATGTCTCGATCCTGTTCTGTTTCTGTTCTGGTTGTTGCCTGTCTCTTTGGAATTGTGCAGTCATCGCAGGCAGATGAAGTTAAGAAGCTCGTGTTGCCGGGGGAGGCGTTTCGAGTTGAAGGGCGGCCAGCTTTTATTCTGTGGCCTGAGGAGTCACTGCGAAAGAGGCCACAGCCGTGGGTATTTTACGCGCCGACTCTGGCTGGATATCCGGATGAACATGAAAAGTGGATGCACCAGCAGTTTCTGTCGGCCGGTGTTGCTGTGGCTGGGATTGATGTGGGAGAAGGCTATGGAAGTCCGGCTGCTCGAAAGTTGTTTGACGCCTTTTATGATCAGATGACTGCCCAACGAGGGTTGGCGAAGAAACCCTGTTTGCTGGGACGAAGTCGCGGAGGCTTGTGGGTGACTTCCTGGGCGTGTGATCATCCGGAACGATTTGCCGGTCTGGCTGGCATCTATCCTGTGTTTGATTTTCGCACGTACCCAGGTCTCGACAAAGCTGCACCGGCTTACGAGATGACGGCCGCAGAGCTGGAGCAACAGCTTGATAAACACAATCCTATCGCACGGATGTCTGTTCTGGCCAAAGCCAAACTTCCGGCGCTGATGATTCATGGTGATGAAGACGTCGTTGTTCCGCTGAAGGAAAACTCCGCCACGTTTGCTGCAACCTATAAGGCTCTCGGGGCCGAGGACTCAGTCACCGTTATTGTGGCGAAAGGCCAGGGCCACAACTTCTGGGAAGGATTCTTCCGATGTCAGGAACTGGTGGACTTCACCATCGCTCGGGCCAAGGCCGGCGCGGAAGTTGAGTAGGTTGTTGCTGGAGTGGTCGTCAAAAATTGTAGTGCTGGCTGAAGCCAGCATGCGATTGTCGATTTGTACAACAATGCCGATTGAAGTCGGCACCGCGAGGCAAATCAACAGGCCTTTTAGAAGAATCACTTCTCTTCCGGCTTCCTAAAGTCCAGCGTGACGATGCGATTATCGAAGCTGAATTGAACTTGCTGCTCGGCAGCATTGATATGCTTCCAGAGCATATTAAGCGTCGTGCCGATATTGTCATCGTTGTACAGGTCTTTCCCGGTGCGTACATCAATGATTCGAGCTCCATAATGAGTCGCTCGGATCGGACTTCGGGGATTCGTTGCTCCGCCGCGGGATAACAACAGCAGTGCCGGGGAATTCGGAAGCAGAACGGATCGTTCAGAGACGGCCAGTCGAACATGGCGATGGTCGAGAGGTTCGTCCCAGGCCAGTGTCATATCGTTTTCGCGAATGCCATACATTCGCCCATAGACATGAAGGGCATCAATAACCGGGTCATACTCAGCGACTTCATCATCAATTGAGTCCGGCAGGATGACATAGTGACCGCTGGAATGCTGCAGGATAAGCTCACGCGGAAGTTTGACCTCCGTCACGTCATGTTCCGCCAGAATGCGGCCCGTGTCGGTCTGAATGAGTTTCAGTGAGCGGCCTTCGCTCAGGACTGCGATCACATCATTGGCCACATTGGAGAAGACCGTTTCCTGCGGCAGCTCAATGGACCATGTGACGGTATCGGTCAGAAGATCTCTGCTTTCGACAGAGGCCTTTCCCGCAGTCAGACGGAACAGCACGCACGATTGTCCCTGCAGCACGATTCTCCATAACAGTTCAACACCAGCTTCAACTTCGATATCACGAACTGAAGAACCGACATTCAGATTGGCCTCACCCCACCACTCGGGAAGTCTGGCGACTGATCGCACAGAACCATCAACGAGGCTGCGAACTTCGAT
>JBILXT010000686.1:0-2655 GCA_044378235.1 Planctomycetaceae bacterium | reverse complement strand
GGTTGTTACCACGTGGCCCCCGGCGAAGACCGATTACGCTGGACGCGGACCGTTGCAGGCCTCTGCAGGAAACACGGATTCGTATCCGCCTATTGGGAGTTCTGCTCAGCATTCGGAGCCTGGGATCCTGTTCGCCGAGAATGGCGGACTGATCTCCGCGATGCGATTCTGAAGCCGTAATCGCCTCGCTGTTTCTACAGCTGGTTTCAAAACCGGGACTGGCTCCCAAAGAACCCGATGTTCTTCAGCAAGAATAGCGACGGCAAGGATGCCCGTCCCGGTTCTGAAATGCGCTCTATCGCAGAATTTCTCCGCCGCGAGACAACTCCTGCGGGAGTAATCGGTTGCTTTCCATGCGATTTCGTGACGTGCCCCAGGCCAACAGAAGTGGCCGAAACAGAGAGATTGTGCATGCTTCAAAGCCGCAGCTTCATCGCTTTTCCTCGTCCCTTTTTTGATGAGGACCCCTGGGCCGCGGACGAACAGATCCGTTCCTCAGTGATGTCATAGAATCGACATAATCAGAATAACCTCAAGCCTTAGAATGGAGGACTTGCCCTTAACACAAGGCCCCACACTGATCGCAGTTTCAGTCGCGAAGAGGGCGGACCTATGTTTTAGAACAACGTCTGCCGTTTTTTTGCCAAAGGTCATGACATATCCCACGATATGCAGATCTCAAAGCCCCTGAGATTGTTGAGAGTGCCCATGTCCCTCCCAGACAATATTCGTGACTCACTGATCTGGATGAAGGGATTGGCAGAATTTCGCAGGGCTCCCGGCAGGCAGTCAAGAAGACGAGGGCATCGCCACGTCCCTCTGACCGAACAGCTGGAAAAGAGAATTCTGCTGGCAGTCGCAGGCCCAACTCTTGATGCCATCAGTGATGTGATCATTGGTGAAGACACCGCACAGTACACCGTTGCTCTGACCGGAATAAGCTCCGGAGGCAACGCGTTGGACCCAGTCAGAATTTCTGCACAATTTCAAAGCAACGAACTGAATTGTAGTCTTCGAAGTATTGAGCCTCCACAGGGAGCGTCCGGCAGTCTGATACTCGAACCAGCTCGCAACTCATTTGGCGTTGGCCAGGTCAGCGTCACTGTAGAGAACGGTGGTGCGGATGGTGATTTGAGCACTGCGGCAGACAATCTGTCGGTTGTTCGAACATTCAGTTTGACGATCAATCCGATGAGCTTTCAAACGAATGGTGACACGCTTGAGCTTGAGCTCGACAAAGACGGCGACACTGTCAGCATCTCCACAGACCAGGATGTGATGCAATTTCACCTTCCCAACAACGTCTGGCATGGTGAAGACAATGAATATGTTTCGGGCAATGGAACGTCTGTCCTGCGAGTCTCCGCCGCCGGTCGGTCTTTTCTGAAAACGATCCGCATTTCTGACACTGCTGTCAATACGCAGATCGTCTTCTCCGGTTCGACAGATCAGTACTTCACTCAGTCGGTCTTGCTGCAGCAAACTCGGGCTCCGCGTCCGCTCGTTATTAATTCACCACTGCGAATGACTGCGAATGCGGGATTCGAGGCTCAATCTTCCGGGGCCATCATTGTCAATTCAACGGGCCTGATTGAATCAACCGACGGCGCAGTGATTTTGACCTCTGATCCATCAATCGGGCCCGCTCATCCCTCGGGCAGCGGCGTCAACATCGCTGGCGGATCGGTGAGGTCTATTGGCGCGGGATCAATCGCCATCCATGGTAACGGATCATCGACGGAAGGGGCATCCCCTGATGGAGTTGTGATTTGTGCCGGGGGGAAAGTGCGAGGGGGAACGACAGGCAATGTCGTGATCGTCGGATTTGGCGGCGAAGGAACTTCGTTGCCTGCTCGCGGTGTTGTCGTGAGTGGTGCTGGATCAGAAATTCTGGCGTCCGGTGCAGGACTATCGATCACCGGCACCGGTGGTGATTCTGACACGACAGAGTTCAATTCCGGAATTCAGGTCGATGGTGGTGGCTCCATCAAAACCATCGGAACGGCGTCGCTGTGGCTCAATGGTTTCGGCGGAATCTCCGGTGGCAATTACAATCGCGGAGTGCATGTCTCGGGAGCCATGAGCAGAGTTGAAACCGAGGACGGATTTCTCTCTGTCAGAGGAACTGGAGGTGGTCGATCGGATGCTGCTCACAACGTGGGTGTGTTTTGCGATGCCGGAGGACGGATTAGCGTTCTGGGGGCCGGTAATCTTCAGGTCGTGGGTGAAGGAGGCTTTGCTGCCGGCGGCTTTAATCGAGGAGTTGCGGCGACGGGAAGTATGTCGGGCTTTTATGTTCACTCTGGCAACCTGGCTCTGGAGGGGACTGGTGGAGGAATCGGGAACTCCGCGTCCAATAGTGGCGTTTTTCTGGACGCAGGCAGCCGCGTACAACTCGAAGGGTCCGGGACGTTAACTGTCAATGGTTTGGGGGGAAAGACTGACGGCGATCAAAATCGAGGCGTGCTTATCACCGGAGACTCGACGGTCGTTTCCAGTAGCGGTGCTGAAATCCAGATTGACGGAATTGGAGGAGGGACCGGGACCTCATCATGGAATTACGGTGTTTCCGTGGAGGCCGGAGCGACAGTGCAGGGAGTTGTCGAGTCGCTGATCACTATTAGCGGGACGGGCGGAGTATCGGCGGGGCTGAAT
>JBILXT010000685.1:0-2657 GCA_044378235.1 Planctomycetaceae bacterium | reverse complement strand
AAGAACTTCCGGCCTTCGGATGCGATCTTTGCACCAGATGGATCGCTCTACATCAGCGACTGGCACAACGCCATCATCGGACACATGCAGCACAACGTGCGTGACCCGAATCGCGATCACACTCATGGTCGCGTCTATCGCATGACCGCCAAGGGCCGGCCATTGCAGCAGCCCGTGGCGATTGACGGTGAGCCAATCGCTGCATTGCTGGAGAACCTCAAGTCGCCCGTCGATTCGATTCGACATCGCACCCGCGTGGAACTCAGCGAAAGAGATTCATCGGAAGTCATCGCTGAGACAAAGAAATGGATGGAGAAGCTGAATCCGAACGACCCGGCCGACGCTCATCATCTGCTGGAAGCTCTTTGGTTGCATCAGCAGCACAACGTCAGAGATTATGAATTGATGGGTGAGCTGTTGAAGTCGCCGGACCCGCATGCCCGCATCGCAGCCAACACGGTCAAGCACTTGTGGTTCAACGTGGAACGCACCATGCGTGGAGGTGTCATCGCCGCAGAAAAAATGGCGGCTGCTGAAAAGTCCGGCATCCTGAGCGACACGCCCGAACTAACGACCATTCGCATCGGCACAGTGCCCGAACGTATGCTGTACGATGTGACGGAGTTGACCGTGAAGCTGGGGAAGAAGGTCAAGCTGACCTTCGCGAATCCCGACTTCATGCCGCACAATATCCTGCTCGTGAAGCCCGGCACGGAGAACGACATCGGCCTCAAGGCCATGGCCTTGGGAGCTGGCGGATTTTCGGTCAGTTACGTTCCCGAGAGTTCAGATATTCTGTGGTCCAGCAAGCTGGTGGATCACGGAAAAGAACAAGTCATTGAATTCACCACTCCGACCGAAGAGGGAGCCTATCCTTACATCTGTTCGTTCCCCGGTCACCACCTGCTGATGCGAGGTATCCTGTATGTGACGAATGATCTTGAGCAATTCCTCGTCAAGAATCCAAAGCCCGTCATTAAAACCACCGAATGGACGCTGCGGATGCTGCAGGATGATGTCGCCCGCGTCGCGGAGAATCGCAATTTCTTTCAGGGACAACAACTCTTCGTCAAACTGGCCTGCGCGCAGTGCCACAAGATGACAGGAGCTGACCCGATTCCCGCCGCTCTTCACAACCACGTCAACGCCGGCCATTCGCATGGCCCCAGCCTGACCGTCGGCCCGGACCTGGCCGATGTCGTGAAGAAGCACAAAGGAGACGCAAAAGTCCTGCTGCGAGAAATTCTGGAACCATCGCTTAACGTGGAAGCCAAGTATCAGAAGTACTTGTTCGAGATGGAGTCTGGCGTCGTAGTCGTCGGAAACATCGTTGTTGAAGACGATGATTCTGTCACCGTCCAAACCGGCCCAACCGCTGATCAGCAGCAGAAACTCGTCAAGAAGGAAATCGAGTCTCGACGTCCGTCCCCCGTCTCCATCATGCCCACAGCACTGCTGAATACGCTCGACAAAGAACAAATCCTGGACTTACTCGCGTACCTGCAAGCCACCGGCATAGCCGATCATCCGGCGTTCAAGCAGAAGAAGTAATCCCGCATCATGAGCTTCGTGGGCACCGGAAAACCTTTCGGTGCCCGCGAACTCTGATCGAGCCTGGCTCCGCCCTCAGGCCCGCGATAACAAACTGGATGAATTCACTACAGGCTGGTGTTTCATTTTGTGTTTCGACTGAACCGATTAGAGTACGTGCGAGGATCGTATCCGCAGCGGAGCAGTATGGATGGCAGAGAACTCAAAGATCGGCTGGACGGATCGCACCCACAACTTCTGGTATGGATGCTATACAGTCAGCGAAGAATGCAGTCATTGCGGCATCGTGGCGATCGTACGCCGATGAGGCATTGAGCCCTTCAGCGGTCTCTTGCGTACGAAGCTCTGAACTGCGCCGTTCAGATGGAATCGTCACGCCGAGGGTCTGGCTGCACCCCTCAGAATGTTTGCGTGCTCAATGTCAGATTTCTGTCATCCCGGAGCAGAAACATGGCGGGGTGAAGCGTGGGAAGTCATTTCGGAATGCGGAAACCTGAACTGCCTCATCCTCACGAAACGGCCGGAGCTGATTCAGGATCGATGGCCGTCTTGACAATCGAGTCGTTGAGAAGGCCCTGCACATTCACTGGCTTTCGCTCATTGGGTGGTAGAGTCGCCCGATAGGCATAAACCACCGGTTTTGTCTTCTGCACAGCCTGCCCCGTTCACACCGGCGCAGATTCTGCCATTTGCCAGTGAGGCAAAACAAAACAAGAGGGTTTGTTCAACCTTCGGGAAAACCCTGATCAGACAATTGATCTGATCTGCATAGGCGGAATCGTTGCCAGCAGATTGCCCAGGCTGACTGAACGGGGTCGCCTTACGTAATCGAAAAAGAGTGCCCGGTCGAAACCACCAGCAGACTCTATGGAGCTTGCGCAAATTCTGTGCGCGGGCTGCGCTGGGGTGGTTGTTAGGGATTTGTGCTTGGTGCTCAGTTCTTGGTGCTTGGTCGCGGGATGAAGGCGGAACAACCGGGGGCAGGCCCAATGACGTTCGGCACGCAGCGTGCTGCCGGGTTAGTTTTCAGGATCGTTGAATGGTGTGGAGTTGTCAAGGTACGTAGCGTGTCCGGGACCGAGCGTCGTGTGGAAATCGGCGCAGCA
>JBILXT010000684.1:0-2664 GCA_044378235.1 Planctomycetaceae bacterium | reverse complement strand
GAACTATTTTCCTCTCCGCCCAAGGACTACGCTAAACCACGCGGTTTTGCTGCTGCAAACAAAGCGATACGAGACATGAAAGCCGCGACATAGTTTTTGGAGAGAATATCGACTGCAGAGAGAATTCCTGTTCTCGGTAAGTGGCCGGCGCAAGACAACTGAAAAAGGCGACTGTAGATTTGGCACGAGGGCAGTAAATAATTTCCCTGAGCCCTCAGGGGGCGAATCTGTGCAGGTAACGGCCGGCATCGCTGTTCGCTCTGCCAAGGTGGGCCTGCTACGTCCGGGAAACTCAATTTCAGACCAAAGCTTCTTTAGGCATACCTTCGTTGAGATGAGCTGACAGAAGCCTTCCAACAGGTGAGCTTGTCGCTCCTGAGGCAGTAGGAGTCGACTTCGGTGTGGAAGCCCGCTGATCGTCCGCTCGAACCTCCAGCGACTGAGACATCGACCAAGAGCGCTACCGTCCTGACGCGGTGCCCTTCGTGTGTCGCCGCCAGCTGGTCGATGGAGACTTCTACCTTCTAGCCATTCCAGAATCTTAATGGAGGCCACTTCCATATTCGTGACCGGGCAGATCACGAAACGGTCAACAGGAGACATCAGCAATCTTCAGGTGCGTTGGGTGATTCAAGACCCAACACCTTACGATAGTGATTCGCCAGCATCCCCCACTCATGAGACTACGATTTCTTTCGAGAAGCACTTTGGTTTTGAGGTGTGCTCATCTTCTTTCGCAGCAGATTCACATCAAATTTCCCGTCGGCCACACCATCCAGGATGTCCATAGATTTCAGGTCCTTCCGCAATTCCTCTTTGTTCACGACAGACTTGTCCTCGAGTGCCTGTATCACCATCCCCAGAGTCAACGTCAGAAAGCCCACGTCATTCTCCAAATCGACCACGCGAGCTTCAAGTTCCTTTAAAGTCCGCTGAGCCTCCTCTAGTCGCATTTCCGCTGCGAATGAAGCGTCCGCTAACTCCCGAGCTCGCTCACTCAACGCCGTGTCGAGATACCGACGAGGTCGAAACTCGAGAAACAGAAATTCAAACAGACTCATCTCATCCCTCCGCACGTCAACGACACAAAATCAAACCCAGCTCACTGCACAGCAACATTGCGATCGACTCCGTCCTTTGCAAGGCACGTAGTGGTCCAGCTGTGCCAAAAAAAAGTAATCAGAGACCAGCTCAGCAGACTGTTGATTTAATCAGCCGGAACGCGTAAGAGTCCGGTTATGCCGCTGAAACCGAGGAAAAACAACCGGGGGCTAACGCCCTGCGGCTGATGAAGCGACTAAATCAACAGCCTGTTAGGTGCTCCTTGCGACGAGTGCTTGATCAAGGCCAGTGGCTTTCCGCTCGACTATCCTGGTTGTGACTCACGGCGAACATAAGCTTCAACTGCGCTTTTGGCGTCTGCCAACCCAGCACCGGATTCTTCACGGTATGCTTTTATAGCCTCGATGACCCGGTCTGGGTCATCTGCAATTGCCTTGACGCGCTCGGACAATAGAAAAGACTCAGATAGCGTGCCCCGCGGTGGCAGTTGTCCTGGAACATCGGAACGCCACTTTCCGAACCATCGAACCGCCAGATAGGAGAGGGCCAAGCTGAGGATGATGAGTGATGCTCCGTTATTAAGAAACGACAGGCCAAAGGCGATCACAGCAGGGCCAAGAAAATAAAATGCCAACGACGCCAATAACGACGGTGCGTGGCTCCACCGAAACCCCGTCATCTGGAAGGATTTCGCCTTGGGGTCTAACTGAAAAGACGCACGGTCATACTCATCAAACTCATTACTCATGACGACTTTCCTTTGAGAACAAATGCCACCAGTAACCGGCCAGTGGGAAAAAGGGCGATAGTGCCCGAATAAAGTATAATATACGCAAAGGGATTGGGATAAAGGGCTCGCCCCATGCCCATGACAGAAAGGGGAGCAGCTCCGAACAGAATAGGAAATGTTATCAAGATTACGTAGAGGGGGGAGACCAGTGCTGTCAATATGAGTCCGTACAAAACCCGGTTAAGACCGCGGGGAACTTTACTGAGCTGCAGCGCGTCGTACTCGCAAGAGTGTGTCATTTTGTTTATTCCAGTGCCAGTCATTTTGTTTACTCGAATGCCAAACGTAACGATGCGAATCTCACGGCCCAGGCCAACGCAGACATCCATTTGGCTCCGTTATACGTTTTCAGGAGTTTCGAAACGACTTCAAGCACCGCGGATATCGCGTTACCCACAACGGAACCCATCTAATGCGTCTGACATGTCGCAGCCGTGGAATACATTCCTTTTAAGAGTTCATTTGGAATGAGATTCCCTCCGAGAGACTTTCGGAAACCGCTGCAGTAAAGCCATTGATCGCAGGAAGACATCACTGCAGCGCCCAGCGGCAAGACATCCACAAGGTTCGCCGCTATCAAGCGGATGGAGCGGACGTCGTTGGTCCGCTCGCAGCCGTCGTGATTACAAAACATCCAGAACTTCGCCGGTGACTAACCCCGTGACCACATCGTCGAGTGCTCGGAAGTACCAGTCGGTTCCGTTGCTGCCGACCAGAGAGTCGTCTTCTCCTGCGTCGTTCAGTACGTTCACTTTCGCCTTTAAGGAAACGGCAGGAGACCCTACGCCGGCTCGCAGATTGCTGATTCGCGT
>JBILXT010000280.1:0-9547 GCA_044378235.1 Planctomycetaceae bacterium | reverse complement strand
TTTCGAAGTGCCGATGAACGCCGCCTGAGCCCCTATCAGGAACAGAATCGTAAACATCGCGGGGACGTTGGCGAGATGAATGGCCCACAAGCCAACTCCCATCAGCACGATCTCAACAATCTTCAGCCAGATGATTGAAGAGCGTTTGCTGAATCGGTCAGCAGCCCAACCGGCCCACGGAGCGAACAGAACGAATGGGAGCATGAAGCATCCCAGTCCCAACGACAACACGATGGCTTCGGCGTCTTCTTTGCCCCATCCGAGGTTCTGCTGAAACTGTTGCTTCCCGATGGGAACGATCAGCCACCGAAACATGCTGTCATTGACTGCTGTCAGAAACGTCATTGCGAGATACGCGATGAACGACACCGACGTCAGACGCTGTTGTGCAGGCTGCGACATGTTGTGGTGGTCACTGGAAATTTTGAATACTCCGAGCCACAGAGCGAAGACATCAGACTTGCGAAAGCCCTCAATCCCCGATCGCAGCATTTGCGGATCAGCGGATGAATTGCGAAGAACGGATTGTAGAAACGACCGGGACTCGTTTCCCGTTTTTCCTGACCTCTGACAGAAGTCGAGAATCCTGCTATTTGTCGGCATTTGTGACCGTGACCAACCAGGCGACCCGTTCAGTGCAGAAAGATGACCACAGACTGCCGGGGGGCTGAATCCGATTACAACGGCCAGCGCGAGGGTTTTCGATGATGACCGGCAGCATTTGCCGTTGGCAAGATGCCCAGCAGCGGCGTTCATTCGCATTCGCGGATTCTCTTGCCCCAGGCTGACATGCTGAGCCCCATTGGGCCACGCTGTGAAGCATCTTGAAGCGGAACGGCGCGAGCCGTCCGGTGAATCGATGCCGCAGACTCACCCGAGGGCTCGAGCCCTGCAGCTACAAACACATCGTTTTGCCGTGAAAAATGCTTCACAGCGTTACCCGATGGGGTGAATACGAGACGTTTCGATTCCCATCGGATGCCTGGACGCAGGCTCGACTTCGTGAGAACATGTTTCCCTAATAACGGCGAAACTGTCGGCTTCTTTTTGAAAGTCTCTCCATGAGCAAACGCTGCTCTCGTTGTTTCGTGCTGGCAACGCTGCTTTTGTCGTTCCTTGCTATGGATCTGGTCGGTGACGAACCACTGCCGTTTAAGGAACTCGTCGAGCAATCGACTGCAGCAATGCACAAGGCCACCGACTACATGAAAACTCATGTGGCCGTGCAGGGTGGCTACGTTTACGACGTAACCGTCGATCTGAAGCATCGTCGTGGTGAAGGCGTGGCAACTCCAACAGAAGTCTGGGTCCAACCTCCGGGAACGCCGACTGTGGGCGTTGCCTTTATTAGAGCCTATGAAGCGACGGGCGACAAGATTCATCTGGACGCTGCTGTGGATTGCGCGAAAGCTCTGCTGCACGGACAACTGGAATCCGGATGCTGGTCTGATCGAGTCGACTTTGATCCGGCCGGCAAGAACGCGGGGCGATATCGCCATAGCAAAGGAAAGAAAAGTGGCCGCAATTATTCGACGCTTGACGACGACAAGTCACAAGCCGCACTACGACTCCTGATCGAAACCGACCGAGCGCTCAAGTTTCAGGACGCGGCGATTCATGAAGCCGTTGAATACGGTCTTAGTGCACTCCTGAAGGCTCAGTTTGCCAACGGTGGTTTTCCGCAGGGCTGGGAGAAGCCGGTTGAGCAACTGCCGGTGGTGAAAGCATCGATCCCAACTTATGACTGGCGAACAGAAGGTCGCTTCAAGAACTATTGGGACTTCGAAACTCTCAACGATGGTCTGGCCGGCACTGTGACCGAGACCCTGCAGCTCGCTTACGAAGTTTACGGTGACGACCGTTATCGTCAGGCCACGCTCAAGTTTGGTGACTTCCTGGTTCTTGCTCAGCTACCGGAACCGCAACCCGCCTGGGCTCAACAATACAATCATCAGCTCCAGCCAATCTGGGCTCGCAAATTTGAACCGCCGGCGATCGCTGGCCGGGAATCTGAAGACGCTATCGAAACATTGATGTACCTAACGGAAGTCACGGGCGAAAAACGATTTCTGGAACCGATTCCGCGAGCGATCGCGTGGCTGAAAAAATCGCGGCTTCCGGACGGCCAAATCGCTCGCTTTTACGAACTGAACACGAATACGCCGTTGTACTTCGTTAAAGATACGTATGAACTAACCTACGATGACTCCAACTTGCCAACTCATTATGGTTTTAAGTCTCGGTCCAAAGTCGACAAACTGGAAGAACGATTCAAAGGTCTTGAGTCAGGCGGACAGCCAAAGCTTAGTCGCCGCAGCTTGAAGTCTCTGAAAAAAGATGCGGAAGAAATCCTTGTTCAACAGGATGCGGCCGGTCGCTGGATCACCGACAAGAATGGCAAAGCAGTTCCGAATGCTGACGGAAAAGAACAGGACAAACTGTTTTTGCAGAGTGAGTTGTTTAGTGAGCATCTCACTCGGCTTTCAGAGTTTGTGACGGCTGCTCGCAAGGCGACACCATAAGAAATCGTCGAATCAACCTTCTGGTTAACCGTCTGATGGCTGAGGCACCCATTCCGGAAGTCGCTCCTTCAGCAGACGCACAAAGTTGTGATACTCCTCGTCGCTGGTACCGATGTAAGGAGGCAGGAGACGCAGCGGCATTTCAGGCTGGTACATTTTCTCGAACAGCTTATCGTAGCTGCCGTCAATGCGATTGTCGGGGATCGTCTCAAACAGGGTTCGCAGCACAATGTCCACTTCTCGCTGGATCGAGACCAGCGTCGCGACATCACGGCGCTGCCCCGCTTCGAACAGAGCTTTCTGCTTCGGCCAGTTCATAATGAATGAGGCCAGAATGCCGCACTCTCCAAAGAGCGAACCGTAGACATAGCCAGCTTCCGAAAGAAAGTGCTGCAACTGCGGTGCATCTTCAATCAGGCTCCGCAAATGGGATTGCGAGTCGCCGCAATTCTTGGTCGCGACCAGATTCGGATGTTCGTCGGCGAGACGTCCGTATTCCTTTCCAGTCACCATGCGTTTGGTTCTCATCAAGTTGTAATGCATAAACTGGCAGTCGGGAAATCCGCCACAGACATGCGTGAAGAAGCTGAAGAGTTCTTTTTCGCTGAGTGCCGCCCAGCCGGGGAGAGAGATCTGAAACTGCTGCACGCCAAGATCACGTCCGCGCTGAATGCGTTCGATGATTCCCCCAAGAGAAAGTCCAATAATGCCGACCATCGGCTCAGCTTTTCCTCGCCTCATTTCATCGGCAAAGACGGTGACGATCTCTTCGTACTGTCGATCGGTCACAGTGTACCCTTCACCCGCTGTGCCAAAGACATAAAGCAGTTTTGTCTGCTGCAGCGAGTGTTGTACGTTCTTTCGAAAGATTCGTTCGGCGAAACGACCGTTCTCGTCCCACGGGAGACAGCAGGTGCTCATGATGCCAGCGGGAAATCGTTTGCGTGACATAAGGGGGCTCAGTTTTCAGTTTTCAGGCGGGAAGAGGCCGTTTGGGGCTGCTTTGGCAAACAGCTCCGCACGAGGATCAGTGCGAGCGTCAGGATACCTATCGCCACTACGAAACTGGCTCGCAGACCGTAGCGATCTGACACAAGACCATACACAATCGGCATGATTCCGATCATGACCGTGATCAGATTTGTATACGCCGTGTTCTCTCGCATCCGTTCCGGCGGCGAACTGCTGACGATGTAATTCAGATAGTAAACGTAAAACAACTCGCCCGCGCCAAGAAGTCCAAATCCCAGCAAATACCATTGGCCCGGAACAAACAGAGCCCAGGCGATCCCTGCGATGCAAATCGACGTCGTTGCCATCAATGAGGCTCTCGCATGCATTCTCGTGACAAGCCAGCCGAGTCCGAAACCCATGACCGACTTGCATCCAAAACGCAGAGCCAGTTGAATTCCTGCGTAATTCTCAGGGGCTTCGCCCAGTGTTTCGCGAGCATACAGCGACATGTTGTTCATGATCATCGTGCCGCTGTAGGTCAGCAGGAATCCAATGGCTGCAGTCAGGATCAAAGGATTCAGAAAGTACGACTTTAGTCCGTGCAGGATTTCGCCCCACCGCAGACTGGCCTGGGTATTCGATTCCGCTTCAGACACCGGAGGCACCTGAGCCATCTGAACGAGAACAGCCGACATCCACATTGCCGGACAAGACACACCAAACAGGACCACATAACTCCAGGGCTGCGGGATAGGAGTCACATTAAACATTCCGAGAAAATCGCCTTTCAGAATCAACTGAGAAGCAATTGACCCAAGCACCGCAAAAACTGGCCCGATTCCAAACGTCCACCCAAGCGTTCGGCCTCGCATCTCCGGAGTCATACCACGGCCGATCAGCTCCCAGAGACACATCGTCTGCACTCCTCCAGTGATGCCGATGATGCCGGGATGGATGATCAGAACTGGAATCCAGAACGATTCAGGAGCATACGCAAACACCAGTGCAGCGATCCCTCCTGCAGCGCCCTTCACGATCAACGCCCAGGTCAGCATCGGACGCAATAGTTTTGGTGAGGGCCAGAACCATGCAATCAACAGCGGCAGCGGTGTAACCCAAAGGTAGACCGCTTCCGGCAGATTCGCCACGGTATCACTGGCTTCAAGGGAATCGAGGATCGTGGCGTGCAGCACTCCCACATAGGTCACCGGAGCAATCAAATAGATCAGCGAGTAGGAAGTGATAAACACCAGACCGTTGCGAATCTGGGCAGATTTCGGAACGGCAAAGTCTGACGGATCACTCATCGTTTCTTCTCCGGCTGGCATTCATTCATCCCGTTGGGCGTTTTCGATGGCGTCAGGCGAGAAATTTCAATGAACACAGTTAATCGCGCTGGCGATACACCATCGCCCCTTTGCATCACACGCGGCATAGTACATGCGAAACCGATCCGGCGCGATTTGGATGACAGACATATCTTCAGCATGAACGGCATCCAGGCCATGGCCACCATATCCAGATCCTTCCAAAACAAGTTCCAGAGGCCCCCACGTCAGTCCGTCAGTTGATTTCGAGACAAAAATCCGGGATCGAAACCCGGACATGTCCGAGGCGATCGAGGCCGCGGCGAAGTCGGCACTGCGTCCATTCGCAATGGCCTCGACATCAGCCGCAGGATGCACCGGAACTTCCGCCCCGGAAGCAGGAGCCTGCCAGGCCGAGATTAACATAGTCCAGGGTCCGTCTGCAGTCGACGGGGCAATAACTTCCCCGGTTGTGATCCCGGCGGAGTCATATTCGGACTGCCGATCGAACACGCGAACTCCCTTTTCCATTTCAAACTGCAGCCCGTCAAAGGTGATCGCGCTGACGATGCGTTGAGATATCCGCGTCCCCCGTGCAGTACCTCCAGGACCATACACCGATTCGAAGCAATAAAGTCGACCGCGACCATCGGGCAAAGTCAGGAACCGAACGCCTCCTGCTCCACCGGCGGGCTGCAATCGAATTCCATCTTCCAGTTCCCAGTGGAGCATGTCCGATGAGATCGCGCTGCAAATGACAGTCGGGATACTCGCCGGCCCGCGCGCTTCAAAGTACATTCGCCAACGCCCATCCAAACAGGCCGTGACTGACGGGGAAATGACTCGCAGCGACATATGCGGGATCTGCGGCTGAGGCATCAGTCGAATGCCCGCTTCTTTTTCAAACGTCACTCCATCTTCAGAAACCGCACTCAGAATGTATCCCTGACAGTTCGGAAATGGTTTTGCCGGCCCGATTGCTGTATAAAACAGCCTATACCCGCCCGAGGGACGACGCACGATACATGGGGACTGCAACTTGGAACTGTCGAGATCCCGCGATCCCTGCAATCGTGGGCCCTCTTCTCTGTGCCAGGTTCTGAACACGTCCAAGTGGGTACTCCGAAAAACGGCTCAATGAGGTACGTTCTTTGCATAGATTCGAACAGCATTTCCTGACACGCTTGCCTGAGTCAGGTGTGACCGCTCCTGGCCCACCTCAGCAGACCAGCATGTTAGCGTTTTATTCTGCATCCCAGAAATCCATCCTGAATACGGATTGCCAAATGATTGATGATGCGTGTTTCGGAAACGCTCCCAACGCTCGTGGCGTCTGGCGAATCGGGGCTGCGACCAGCGTCACAAACACGGCCACTTGAAATTCCCGCTCTCAATCGGAGAACAGATCGACATGCCACAGTATATTGAGACATTCAACGACGGCCCCGGCGGCTGGTTTGGCTGGATCGACAACGCCCGTGGGCCAAAGCCACTGGAGCGAGGAGACAGTACCGTCATCTCGCGCAGCCCATGGTGGATCGATTACAACCATGCTCCGCCCGGTGCAGGTTATATGCACTTGCTGTTCATGCTGCTGACCAGTGGTCATCCCGGCGAGAATCAGCGCGAGGTGAGTGGCGAGAATCAATTTACGAAAAGCGGCTTCGGCACGGACTTCACGAACGCGGAGGTGACGCTGCGTCTGAAGGGGGAACTTCTGGCACGTGACACTCAGCTTTATCTGCTGGTCCAGGGTGTTCACAACGGAATCTGCACGGGCTGGATTCTCACGGGCCAGCCAGTCAAAGTGACTCCAGAGTGGTCAGAAGTCAAGATCAAGGCGGTTACTGATGAATCACAGTGGACCTGTCTCGGAAGCCGCCATGATCGCAGCGACTACTACGGTCGCACCCCGCTGGCGACCGTCCTGAGCGATGTTAACGCGGATATCCTGCTGGTGTTGTATCCTCTTGATATCGCTCCGATGGGTCCGCTGAATGGTGATCCGCACTTACTGCGTCCAGAGAAAGACTATCCGGTCTGGCGCAGTCGCCTGCCGGAGGGCTACGTGGTGCTCGACGAAGTTCGAATTGAGAAGCCCTGAGCTGATCGGTCCTGACGCAGAACACTTTCTGAGGAATTGAGAGGCTGTTATGAGTATTCGCTGCGCAGTCGTGCTGGCCCTGATGATCCTCCACTTCGGTTTCCGCGCCGGTGCGGAGGAGCTGGAGACGCTGACCTTCATGAAGGCAGATGACGAGATCGTGAGGCATTCAGAGGGTTCAGCTGTTGAACTCAAAGATGGCCGGCTGATGCTTGTCTGGCAGGAATTCCGGAAGGGACCCAAAGGAGACTCGGATTACTATCCGGCCAGGCTGGTCAGTAAATCGTCCCGCGACGGCGGTCGGACATGGGATGATTACAGAGTTCGGGTGGAAATCGCACCAGGGGATCTCAACGTGTTTTCCCCAAGCCTGCTGCGGCTGAAAGACGGTTCGATCCTGCTGGCTTTCCTGCGTAAGCATGATTTTGAAAAGCCGACTGATGCGTACACGCCGACCTCTGCGTTCACTCTTGTTTCCCATGACGACGGTCAGACGTTTGAAGAGGGCAGCACCGTCTGGACTCGGCAGCGCATGCACTTGTGCAACAACACTCTGAAACAGCTTTCCACAGGCCGCATCATCCTGCCAACAGATCGTGACAACAGTACTCCTGATCGCCCCGACAACTGGGCCTGTGGATGCGTTTACAGCGACGACAATGGGACCACATGGAACGTCAGCGAAAACTTTGTCGAACTTCCGAAACGAGGCGGAATGGAGCCGCACCTTGAGGAACTCAAGGACGGAAAGTTACTGATGATCATGCGAACGATGCTGGGGGCCATCTACAAGAGCGAGTCCTCTGACGGCGGGAAAACGTGGTCGAAAGGTGAAACGCTGGGTGTCGAGTCACCGCAGTCGTGTCCCGAATTATTGAAACATCCGGCCACCGGCGATCTGGTGTTGATCTGGAATGCTGCGAAATTCGATCCAAAATGGTTCTCACACGAAGGGAAGCGGACCCCGTTGAGCGCTACTGTTTCCAGAGATGGCGGCAAGACATGGTCGAAACCAAAGCACATCGAAACTGATCCCGGACGCGCCTTCTCGAATCCGGGTGGTCTCTTCACAAGTTCCGGAACGTTGTTCGTGAATTACTGGACATGCCAGTACGAAACCAATGGCGCGTTTGTTGCCTTTCCGATCGATCTCAAGGTTGCGATTGTCGACGGCAAATGGTTGCTGGAGTGACATCTCCGGATCACGCTCTTTTGTTCTCTTCGTTCATCTTCTGGAGCGGCTGACTCATGTCTCAATCGCATAACCAGAGAGTTTCCGGGCTCTCGCGATCTGTCGATCTCGAATTCTTCCGACGTGAACTCGCGGACTTCCTCCCCGACAAGGTATTTGATGCTCACTGCCATATCTGGCTGGAGAAAGAAGTGCCGTTTCGCATTCCGGGATTCTCCGGTGACGTGGGTGCGAAGGAGTATCTTGACCTGATGACCGACCTCCATCCCGGACGTCAAACAGGAGCCCTTTTTCTGGCATTTGCGACGCCGGATCAGCCCGATGGACGCGATCGCATGAACGAATTTATCGGGCAACAGACGGCTTACAGCCCGATGTATCGCGGCGAGTTTTTTGTTCGGCCGGACGACGACCCCGAATGGGTACGGCAGGAAGTGCGCCGACTGGGCCTGCATGGATTGAAGTGCTACCACACGTTTGCGAAGCTCAAGCCAACGTGGCAAGCCGACATTCCTGCGTTTCTGCCTGAGCCTCTGGTGAAAGTCGCCCATGAAGAAGACTGGGTGATCACGCTGCACCTGGTGAAATCGCGAGCCGTCGCGGATCCACAGAATATTCACTGGATTCGGACCTATTGTGAGAGATACCCCCGCATGAAGTTGATCCTCGCCCACTCAGCGCGAGGATTCCAGCCGGCTCATAACCTTGAAGGGCTTTCGCAACTGAAGGGGCTCAACAACCTCTATTTCGATACCAGCGCGAATTGCGAACAGATGGCCCATCAGGCAGTCATCAGGATTATTGGACACGACAAACTTATGTATGGCAGCGACCTGCCCATCAGCCACATGCGGGGACGTTCTCTGGCCGCTGCAGATTCCTTCGTATGGATTTATGAGGAATCTCCGGTGTGGGGCGAGAAACATCTGAAAATTGATCCCGTGCTGATCGGCCTCGAACACTTGCGGTCTCTGAAATGGGCGTGCTGGTCGGAACGTCTCAGCGACACCGAAGTCGAAGACATTTTCTGGAACAACGCGGCTCGGCTACTAGGTGTTTCTGCAACGGAGGCCGTCCGGATCGAGAAGCCTGGTGTGGTAAACTCCTGATTGCCGCCGGCGTTTCGGTGGCTTCACCCCCATAAACTTCGCGAATTCCGTCGCAGTGATGCTGCCGGAAAGTTGCCAGAGTCACGGTGGTCACCTTTGACGGGGAAGCGGACTCCTGTGCTCTGCTTCAGGTCATCTCCTTAATTTAGAAAGTCACTCTGATGTTTCAGGCTTTGAAATATCGATTTTCGTTCGACAGGATTTTCCGTCTTGGGCTCTGTGCTCTAGTGGTGACGTCGGGAATGTGTCTGGTCACGAATCCGCTCTTGGCAGAGGACTGGCCGCAATGGCGAGGTTTCAACTGCACCGGAGTCACGACTTCAAAGAAGCCGCTGCCGGTCGAATTTTCGCCGACGAAG
>JBILXT010000683.1:0-2667 GCA_044378235.1 Planctomycetaceae bacterium | reverse complement strand
TTTACGCAAGGGCCACGCTTGTTTGCTCAACATTGTGCGGCGTGTCATCGCTACAACGGACATACAGGCCGTGGAACTCTGGTGATGGAAAAGAATGCCGACAAAGTTTCCGTGATCGGTGCCCCGACGGCGGCCGATCTCGGTACGTTCGGCAAGCGAGAATGGATGACGGGAATTGTAACGGATTACTCCAATCACTTCGCTTGGCTGAAGAATGCACAGTGGTTCAAGGATGCGCAAGCCAAGGCCGCAGCGGGGGAGAGCATCGAATTTATCAATCCGGATGGTTCTGAAATGGCCGACTGGACCTCAGGAAATGCCGAATCGCTGAAGTCTGCAGAGAATGCTGACAACGTGAAAGCTCTGGTAGAGTTCCTGGCTGCAGAAGCTGGGCATGCAGGGACGGAATTCGATGCGGCTCTGGTCGAACAAGGCAAGAAACTGGCGACCGAAGGCAATTGGGCCGGAGCGCTGAACGGCACATCGTGCAAGCAATGCCACGAGACAATCGGCGACGCGTTCCCGGCTCAACCCAGCGACGAAGGAGCGTCAGGCTACCCAACGATGGCCAAGTATGGCTCGGCAGCCTGGCTCAAGGACTTCATTCGCAACCCAGCGGCTGCTCGTCACTATGGTGCCAAGAACCAGATGACTGCTTCAACTCCCGAGAAGCTGACCGATACTGACCTGGATTTACTGGTGCGTTGGATGACGGGTGACCACACCCCGTCTAAAGTACCGGATTATTCAAGTCAGATGGAAGCCGTGAAGGCGGCCATCAGCAAGTAGCGGTTGACGAACGGCAACGTTCGCGGAAGTCAGAAGTCAGACCCATGATCATTACTCTCGATGGCCCTGCGGGGTCCGGAAAAAGCACGGTCGCACGACTGCTCGCAGAACGTATGAACTATCGCTTCCTGGATACCGGGGCGATGTATCGAGCAGTCGCGTTGGCGGTTCTGAAAGCTGCTGGTGATGAGAATGATCTTGGGGCCGTCACCAAACTGGTCGAAGCCTGCACGATCGAGTTCGATGGTGATCGACTGCTTTTGAATCAGGAAGATGTCACGGCCGAGATTCGTTCGCCCGAAGTCACGGCCGTCTCGTCGATCATTGCGTCCAATCCCGGTGTCCGTAATCGGCTGGTCGAACTCCAGCGCGCGATTGGTCGGCGAGGAAGCATGGTGACGGAAGGTCGCGATCAGGGGACGGTGGTATTCCCTGGAGCCGAACACAAATTCTTCGTCACCGCCAACCTGGAAGCTCGTGCAAGACGACGGCAGCGTGAATTGGCTCACAAAGGTGTCAACCAGCCAATCACAACCGTCATGGATCAATTGCGCCAGCGAGACGAACGGGATGAACAGCGCGCTCACGCCCCGATGAAACCAGCCGAGAATGCACTCGTGATCGATACCTCCGACCTGACGATTGCTCAGGTGGTGGAACTGATTGCGAAAAGGGTTGCTGGCGAATGAGATGGCTGTTTGAGTGACGTAGTCTGGCATTCAACAATGCTTAATCAACGTTAGCCTCCGGATAGTGTGAAGTTGGACGGCGGCTTTGGCAACAGCGGGCAGAAAGTCTGCCGGGAGTTGCTGAGACTTCCCGCCATCGTGTCGAGAGGAATTTTTCAGCACTCATTTCCTTTCGTCTGGCCGTCTGGATTAAGATCTTAGGCGCAGGCCCCCCTCGGTTGATCGTGAGGCTGGCCAATTGTGTGTCACATTGGGCTGAGTCAACAAGTCACGTTGTTCCGGACTGTTGCCTGAGCATTAAGCCCGCCGACACAGGCAGGGGGTGTTTCATGACTCGCGAATTCCCAAAGATTTCCGAACTCAGTGATGAACGTTCATCTGTCCTCAAGCAAATTCGAGCATCGTTTGAATCGAGACTTCAGTCGGATGACACGTCGATTGAAGAATGGCTGACGACGGTTTCCGGCGTCGAACGTCTGGCGCTGTTGGCAGAACTTCTGGACGCGGAGATTTGTTTTCGCCGCGATCAGGGACAGTCACCCTCTTTGGACACTTACGTCAGGCGTTTCCCGGACTCGATTAGTCTCGTTCGTCAGGTGTTTGAATATCGCGGGCTGTTAACGCCTTCGGAAATTCATGATCCACTCATTGCGTCAACGATGGACGTTGTTGTTCCCGAGTCGATCCTTACGCAGACTCGCGTTCGAGTTCCCGATGAAGCCATTGGCAGATACCGCCTGATCACATTATTGGGGACCGGCGGTTTTGGTGAAGTCTGGAAGGCGTTCGATCCTGAACTTGGCAGGCACGTGGCTGTCAAAATTGCGAGGAACAAATCGGACTCCGTCGCTGAGACAGCAGCCACGTTTTTGGCAGAGGCGAGAAAAGCCGCATCGTTGAAGATTGCCGGTGTTGTTCCCGTGTATGACATTGGACGCACTGAGCGTGGTGTATTTATTGTCTCGGAATTGATTGAGGGATCGACACTCGCCCAGCGGATGCGTGGGGAGCCAATCACAACAGAGCATGCTGCTCATATTGTCCGTGACCTCGCGAGAACGCTGCATCAGGCTCATCTGGCGGGATTGGTTCATCGGGATGTTAAACCCTCCAATGTTCTGCTCAGACCAGATGGTACTCCGGCCATTACCGATTTCGGTTTGGCCATTTCAGAGCTTGAGCAACTGGA
>JBILXT010000279.1:0-9573 GCA_044378235.1 Planctomycetaceae bacterium | reverse complement strand
CTTGCAAAGTTCCTCGAAAGGAACTGGTTACCTCGGCAAGAGAAGCCCCTGATTGGTCGCTGGACACACTTACCAGGACCGCAAGCGTCGTGAAGACGCAAAACAGCATGCCTAAAAGACTGATCGCGGTTGCGTGAAATGGAGAACGCTGTGATGCTGGTGTCAATCCGCAATTCATAGTTGCGACTCCTTGATCACGACCATCTTCTTTGTCCGCAGGATATCCAGCTTCAGTTTGTCCACGGGCATGCTCTTGTCCAGACTGACAGCGATCTGACTCACGTCGACGATCCGACCGGGCTCTGCGCTCCTGCGGACAGCATCAAACCACAACATGGCGATTCCCGCATTGCCGGGAGCAACTCGAAGAGTCAGCTCAAGTTGCAGCGCAGGTGATCGACGTGACAGCAATTCCAGCAATTCCAGGGGCAACTTGTTGGCCGATGTAGGGGCGTCGTTCGACTGCGGAAGGTCAATCTCAATCGTAACTCGTTCTAAAGCAGCCGCTTGTTCGGGATCGTTCAGTTTCTGGAGCCCGGTTTCCGTCACAGCGATAAGATTGGTCCTGATCGGTGAGCCTTCCGTCACGCCCGCGTGCAATGAGATTTCTTGACGCAGGTTTTCAGGTGTGACGGTCTTTGCGGTCAGCAATCTTTCGATGCTTTGCTGCTCGGCATCTGCGGCTGACTTTGAGGCAAACGCAACCGCCAGGAACATCGTGCCAATCAGCAGCCCGGGCATCAGCGCGCGGAAACTGTTGGTGTAGATTCCCGGACCGAGTGATCCTGTGAAACTGTTTTTCATCACGTGAAGCCTCCCTGCTCAGCACAACTCCACGACATGTCAGGCCGCGCGGGTTTTCTCGTCCGGCTTTGATGTTCGCTCATTCGGCGGAACCCAGGCTCTCAGACGTTCTTCCACGATATTGGGCGAATTTTCTTCAATCAGGGCGACGAAACCGTCTGTCATCACCTGCCGAATCAGGACTTCTTCGGCATGTCGAGCTTCCAGCTTTCCGGCAAGAGGAACGCAGAGAAGATTAGAGAACAACGCTCCGTAAAGTGTTGTCAGCAGTGCCAGGGCCAGGCCGGAGCCCAGAGTTCGCGGGTCATCAAAGCTTCGCAACATCTGAACCAGACCGATCAGAGTGCCCGTCATTCCCCAGGCCGGCGCGGCTGAGGCCATCACTTCAAACAAGCGACGCCCCTGCAGATGACGATGTTCGATGGCCGTCAGTTCTCGCTGCAGAGCCTCCCGGACGAATGTGGAATCACTTTCGTTCGCGGCCATCTCCAGCCCCATTTTCATAAACGAATCGTTTTCTTTAGCAGCTTCCTGTTCGAGTACCTGCGTGCCCTGCCGACGTACCTGCGTTGCGATGGCTCGAAAACGATTGACCACCTCAGAGGCTTCGGGAAGATTCGTCACGAAGCATGTGCGAGCCACTGCGAAGGATGTTCGAACTCGTTTGGCCGGGAAATGAATCAGTACCGCCGAAAGAGTTCCTCCAACGGTGATAAACAGCGATGGCAGGTGCAGCCATGAAGGATTGTCACCGGCCGAGAACATGGCGGCAAAAATCATCGCCAGTCCGGTGACAAGTCCCAGAAATGTGGCTATGTCCATAGGAGTTCTCACTATGCGAGAAGGTCTTGTAAAAAGAAGGGCGAACCGGAGGCTGGCGGGGTGTGGATTTGGTGAGCCGTATGGCCCTGGTCCGATTAGATCAACATCGGTGGCTAGCGCTGCGTCAAGACAACGAATACCGGGTGGAGGTAGTGGATCTTGCTAAAGATCCCCTTGCTGCAGGACCTTTAGCAAGGTCCACTACCCGAAATTCAAATCTTGACAAAGCACTAGCACCGTTCCGCTCACAAAAATGAAGTCGCAAACAGGTGGAAGATAAAGAAAACGCTACGCGGCCTGTCTCGCTTTGTAGATCTGAGCAAGGATTTCCGCGATCGCTCGGAAGAAGTCGAAAGGAATCTCCTGACCGACATCAACCGATTTAAACAAGGCACGAGCCAGAGGCTTTCGCTCCAGCACGGGAATATTATTCTCTTTGGCAATACGAACGATGTTCTTCGCGAAGACCCCCGCTCCTTTGGCAACAATTCGAGGAGCTTTCATCTGACCGGGTTCATATTGAATCGCGATCGCAAGGTGCGTCGGGTTAGTTAAGATCACGGTTGCCTTTGGAACATCACGGACCGATTGGCGACGTCGAGCTTCGCGTTGTTTCTTGCGAATCGCGGCTTTCAGATGAGGGTCACCCGAGTCATCTTTCTGCTCCTGCTTGATTTCTTCACGAGTCATCATCAGCTTCTGCTCATTGCGAAACCATTTGACCAGATAATCCACCAGCGCCAGGGCCAGAGAAACGGCCGCCATCGCGATGCACACGTAAAGACCCAGTTTCCAGGCCGATGCGGTGAGAGATAACACCGAAGAGTGATTCTGGATGGAGAACTCCGCACGTTTGATCCAGAGACAAATGGCGGAAACACAGAGCAGGAAAGTGACCTTCGCTACATTCATCAGTCCGCGAATTCCGGACTCCATGGAGATGATGCGTGAGAAGCCATTCTCCGGAAGGAGTCGTTCCCAGTTAATCGCCAGCGACTTA
This sequence comes from Planctomycetaceae bacterium, assembly GCA_044378235.1. Taxonomy (GTDB): domain Bacteria; phylum Planctomycetota; class Planctomycetia; order Planctomycetales; family Planctomycetaceae; genus SXXK01. The sequence goes on along the minus strand of JBILXT010000279.1, from coordinate 6,947 downwards.
AACGAAAAATGAAAACCCACCTGGGCGAATCCGAATGCGAGGCCAATCACCATAATGCCAGGCACGAGGAAGCCGCAGATTGCAATGAGTTCACTGGTCATCCAGTGAGCCCCTTCAGAGACGTGATGCACGCCCCAAACTTCGCCAGGAACCTCGACGAACCAGCGCCGAAATCCTTCCATCATCCGACGAGCCATCTCGGAGCCCGACCACATGAGAACCAGACAGCCGGCGAGGAGTGCAATCGACGCCGTAAGGTCCGGACTGAAAACAACCTGGCCCTCTTCGCGAGCATCTTCACGACGACGTGGTGTTGGGGCTTCTGTGCCTGTATTCTCCGGACCCGCCATTTATGTGGCCTCCTGTCCGACATAGAGAAGCAATCCCTGAATCGCTCCGCAGATTTCCGGGAAAAACACAATCAGACCACCCAGGCCGGCGACCAGACGCATCGTCATGCCATAGGACATAAAGTTGAACTGCGGCGCTGTTCGCATTGTGACAAGCACCGTCAGTGAGACGACAAACAACAAGATGCCGACCGGGCCAATAATGACAAAGCCCTGATCAATGGACTGTGAGACGCTCCATAGAACAGTTTCCCAGGAAGGCATTTCCCAGCCTGATGCCGCCGGACGAATTACAAAAGAGCGACCAATCATCCAGAACATGATGTGGTGCAGATCCAGAGTGAAGAACAACAGCACGGCAATCGCCTCAAGGACCTGCGAAACGACGTTGCTGCTTTGCTGATCCATCGGCGATGCCAGGCCTGCCATGGTCAGACCCATTTCCTGAGCTACCCAGGCACCGGCCACACGCACGGGAACGAAACACAGGCTGAATATCCATGCGAGTCCAGCTCCCAACGCGGTTTCTCGAACGACCATCCAGGTGAGATGCAGCCAGGCCCCGGTGCTGGAGAAGCTTCCTGCCGAAGAGATCGCAATCTGCGTCGCATGAGTCGGTGCCAGCACTCCCACGAGCGCAATGGCCAGTCCAATCTTGACGGTGGCTGGCATTCCCTGGCCGTTTAACGGCGGCAAAAACGCGATGAATGCGGCAACCCGAAACAGGATGAGCAGACAAGCGATGATCAGGGATTCGAGAACCGTAATATCCATTATTGAGTCACCAGGATCATGCGTTCCATCATTCGCAGAGTAAACGCCGAAGCCTGTTCCAGAGTCCACGGCAGTGTCAGCAACATCACTCCGCCAACCGCAATAATTCTCGGAGCAAACGACAGAGTCTGCTCCTGAATACTTGTGACGGTCTGCATCAGACTGACTGCGAGTCCCACGACAAGACTGACGGCCACCGCCGGGCCTGAAAGCCACATCGAAGTGATCAGCAGGTCTTGTCCGATCGCAACAACGTCCAGTGTTTCCATCGTTCGGATTCCTTAAACCAACTCTGAATCAACTTGTTTTACCAGGGATTAAGGCTTCTTCGCCGACTTGGATTGCTGATTCTGTGTGCTCATTTGAAGCAGAAACTTGCTGGCGAGTGTTTCATCCTGCAGAGCATCTATGATTGCGCCCGATTTACGCTGTTCCATCGATCTCAGGATTTCCACGACAAGGTCTGTGTTTCCATCGGCATCCATCTGACGCAGATTCGCGGCAGCCGATTCAGGCGACATCCCGGTGAGAACCTTGATAACGTCTTTCGGATCCCGGCTCACGGATCCCGTTTTTGTGTCTCCGGAAGAATCCGGAACCTTACGCCCTGTCGTGCTGGCGAAAGCTCGCTTCTCCTGTTCAAAGAGAATTCGATCGGCTTCCAGCTTGCTGCGATCCTGTAACACCTGACGCTTTTCATTGTCGAGTGTTTCCTTGTCTCGAAGCCAGCTTTCACGATCGCGCCCCAGCTTTTCACTGTCCTGTGTGACGCGAGTCTGAGTGTCCGCGAAGAGCTTTCGATCGTCATCCAGAGTTTTGCGTTTGAGCGCAAGTTCGTTCTCTGTCTGAGTCAACTTTTGCTTTTCTTCTTCCAGAGTTTTCCTGGCGAGTTCCAGATCGGCCTGATCTTTCTTTAGTTTCTCTGTATCGCCCGAGAACGACGCACGTTCTCGAGTCAGGGATTCTGACTGAGCGGCAATACGAGCCAGCAACTCCTCTTTGGCCGCGCGTTGATCGCTGGTCTGGGCCAACAGGTTCTCGACTTCCTGTTGAGCCGATGCCAGGTCAGACAAAACCAGTCGCTGCTGGGCTTCGATTTCTCGCAGGGATTCTTCACGCTTGCGAATCGCTTCGTCACGTGATTTCAGGCTCAAACCCATCCGCACGATTTCTTCGACGGTCATCGGTGTCGAACGAACCGCAACTGGTAACTGTTCGTCGTGTCCAGTGGAGCCATGATCACCGGCATGCCCGGCAGAATGGCCTCCAGACTCGTGGAGTTCAGCCGTCTGATGTTCTTCTGGACTGCCATGGTCGGCCGAACCTGCGTCACCATGTCCATCTTCGGACGGCTCACCGTGTTCGCCCGTTTCTGTTTCTTCTTCGCCTTCAGCATGCTCAGCGGTTGTCGCGTGAGGAGCTGACTTCTTCATCATGAACATGCCAAGGCCGGCCGTAACGCCAAACATCACTCCGCCGTACAACAACATTCCCAGTATCTTCTTCATGATTCGTTATCCTGACTGAGTTCCATCCTGCGGTAGTATGTTTGTACGGCCTGTTCCAGAAGTTGATTTTCTTCGATTCGCAACTGTTCTTTGCGATGTTCAGTGAGTTCTCTGTGGATCATTTCTTCCACGATTTTTAGTTCTGCGCGAGCCGCCTTATGTTCCTGCAGAGCCAGCTCAAGTCGCTCGTCGGCCTTCCGCAGAGCTTCATTGTCGAGCTTGATCTGATGTTTCGCTTGTTCGATCTGCGTCGCCATCGACTGCAGGACTGCTCCTGTAACTCCCAGTTTCATCCCGGCGGCTGTTTCGGTTTCGAATCGAGACAACCGAAGAACTGACTGATCCCGCCTTCGTTCACACTCCGCCCGCTCCGCATTACGAGCCGCCGCTGCGGCTCGACAGACATCTTCCTGCTGTGCTCGCAAGCGGCGAATTTTTTCGTAACGGGAAACGAAGCGTTTCATTTTCTGTGCTTGGTGCTTGGTGCTTGGTGCTTGGTGCTTGGTGCTTGGTGCTTGGTGCTTGGTGCTTGGTGCTTGGTGCTTGGTGCTTGGTGCTTGGTGCTTGGGATTTGAGATTTGAGATTTGAGATTTCAAATTTGAGATTTCAAATCATGTTGCTCGTTCTTACTTCTGAGCCTGAGGCGCTAGCCGATGTGACATAAGATTCGGCTAGCGCCTCAGGCTCAGTTTCTACCACGGCCATGCCTCCGCCAGTGCTTTGAGTTGGTTCTGGGTTTCCTCCCACGTTGATTTTCGATTCACTGTTTGCTGCAGGAACTTTTTTGCTTCCGGCATGATCTGGACGGCTCGATCCACCTGTTTTGATGTCCCGGCCTTGTACGCACCAATCTGGATCAGGTCTGCGATCTCGGCATGAGTCGCCAGCAGAGATCGCAGCTTCTGAGCATTCTTCTGGTGGTCATCCGAAGTGACCTCGCGGAAAACTCGACTGACACTCGGCAGAACATCCACGGCTGGAAAATGCCCGGTCGCGGCAATCTTGCGGCTCAGAATAATGTGGCCATCCAGAATACCGCGTGCCGCGTCTGTGATGGGTTCATCCATATCATCACCGTCGACCAGCACGGTGATCAGTCCGGTGATGGCACCTTTTGGACCGCAGCCCAGACGCTCTAAAACACTGGCCAGTAAAGACTGGACCGATGGCGGATAGCCTCGTGATCCCGGCGGTTCACCCAGCAACAACCCCAGTTCGCGCTGAGCAATTGCGAGACGAGTCAAACTGTCCAGAAAGAACAAAACATGCGCTCCCTGGTCACGAAACTCTTCGGCGATCGTGGCGGCTGTCAGAACGGCCTTGATTCGCATCAACGGAGTTTGGTCGGATGTGGCCACAACCACGACCGAACGTGCCAGGCCTTCTTCACCAAGACAGTCTTCAATGAACGGCAGAACTTCGCGACCACGTTCACCGACCAGGGCAATCACGTTCACATCGGCTTCTGCGTTCTTGGCGATCTCTCCCAGCAGTGTGCTCTTACCGACGCCGCTACCCGCGAACAATCCCACACGCTGGCCACGTCCAATTGTCAACAAACCATCGATCACACGCTGACCGGTGATCAGCGGTTGAGTAATCCGGCTGCGCTGCATCGCATCGGGAACGGTCGCGGTCTCTGGCCTCCAACGACGAACTCGCAAGGGACCTCGATGATCAATCGGACGACCGATACCATCGATGACTCGCGTTAGTAATCCGGAACCGACCGGAACGGATCGACTTCGACCATGACCGATAATCTCCAGCCCCGGCTGCAAACCGGCCGTGCTGTCGAAGCACATCAGCTGAGATTCCGTCGTGTCAAAGCCTACAACTTCTGCGATCACCTGCTCGCCCGTTGGAAGTCCAACCGAACAGGACTCTCCGACGAACGCAGGCATATCGGCCCGCAACAATCCTCGAACGCTACGCAGTTTCCCGACGTTCCGGAAAGCGGCGCAGTGTCCGGGAAGTTGAGCCATCTCCTCGACGTTCAACCTGAGAGTCATCCAGTTTCTCCATCCATGAGCGGCGAATATTCTCCATCCGCGACTCCATATCGGATAACACAATTCGGCGACCCGACTCGACGCGGCATGTGCCACGAGCAAGTTCCGGATCATCAAAACACGAGACGTTTTCCAGCATCCTGCGGCCCGCAGGATCGCGAATCAGATTCTTCAGCAGGTCATGATCAGCCGGATTGAGTCGTACTCGCACGGGCTGATCAATCTCCATCTGATGCAAAGCTTTGCGGATCAGATCATCGACCGCGAATTCTCCTCGATCAATCGCAACACCCGTGAGCCATGACGTCGCCGCCGTTGCCAGTTCCACAGCAACTTCCTGCATTTCATGAAGTGATTGACGATGCTGGTCCTGAAGTTCCATCACCAGTTCCGCGGTGTTGGCCAGCATCTGACGCAGTTCCGTCAGTTCCTCTTCGGAGACGCCACCCAGTCCAACTTCCTCTGCCGTCACGACCTCATGAGTCGCCCCGGAAAGCACAGGAACGGCATTCGACAATGCCAGTGGTGTCATGACTCGGCCAGCAGGATCTGTGATCACTGACGCCACGGACGTCGGCAGATGACTGCTGCCTGTTTCGTGCTGATCGACCTCAGCCTGCGGCTCTGCAACCATCGAAGAGTGACTTGAGGAAGCGGGTTCCGGAGTTGATTCAGACTCCTGAACCTCGCGGGATGAGCCAGACTCCGAAGTCGTCGACTCGTTCTCTTTCAGATCACTCTTCTCATCGCGCGCAAACTCGATCGTAATCGTCTGGTCTCCGACAACCAGCGATCGAGGTGAGCGTTTGAGTGTGATCTGAAGTGAGTTCATGATCAGGATTCACTTTCCATGTCGATCTTGGCAATAACTTCGGCGATAGCGTCGCGAGCCTGCTGAATGCGAGACTCCGACACGTTGGTCATGAACTGCATCTCTTCTTCGATCGTCTGACGGGCTCGTTTCGACAGATTGGAGAAGATCGCTTCCTTGACACTGTCGTCAGCACCAAAGAGAGCAGTCGTCAGGTTCGTGCTATCAACTTCCCCGAGAACTCTTTGAACAACGGACTTGTTCAGAGCGGTGATGTCGTCGAACCGGTAGATTCGAGTGAGCAACGACTTCGCCAGATCCGGATCCTGTTCCTCGATCGCAGCCAGCATGTTTTTTCGGCCGGCCTTCGGAACACTGCGGAGCACCTCCGCGACTCGATCCGCGTGATTTCTGGTGTCTGGCGGCTCCGCTGAGAATTGGCGAGCACGCAGAAACGTCGCTCGAGCAATTCGGTCGACCAGAATTGCCGGAGCGTGCTGTTCTTTGGTCAGCTCCTTCATAACCGACTTTTGATAATCCAGCTTCAGCAGATTCAGTACGTCGCCGGTCAGCTTCGCAGGAAGATTGCTCAGCAACATCGCTGTCGTTCGCGGCTGTTCTGATCCCAGAGCCTGAGCAATCTGGTGCACGCTGAGAGTTTCCAGATCCTTCAGCGGATTGTCCGACATCGGAATCGTCTGTGTGGCTGCCATTGAGTCCTCCGAATCTGTTCCCGATTCCGCGTTCGTCTGCTCTTCACTGTGGTCGTCTGTGGAAGCCTGTTCGCTCTGAGTTGCAAGCTGCGTCTGCTGAGCCTGTTGTTCAGCCGTGGTCGCGTCTATTGGTGCTGGCGGCGTCGGTTCCGGCGTTACTTCCGCGGCGGATGACTGAGCCTTTGAAGGTTCTTCCGTGGGCGCTACTGAACCAGCCGCAGCCGAGTAGGCCGAAGTTGCGGCATCAACCGTGGGCGGAGTCGAAGGTTCCTCAACTGCTGCTTCAGGCGGCTCCGGAGGAATCGACTTCAGGGCGAACTGGAAGAAACACTCGAACTCATCCAGCACCTCTCGCTGTCGACTGATCGTTGACCGATGCGGCGTGTCGGCCTTCAGGCTGGCTCGCAGCTTCTGCGCTCGCTCAGGCTGTAGACGCTCCAGGACCGCCTCGGCGACTTCATCGCCAAGCAGTTGCAGCAGTTCCAGAGTCTGTCGTTCGCGGTCCATTGTCCATCCGTGGACTTGGGGATTTACTGAATGATCAATTCACTGTGTTCGATGAGTTACGTTGCTTCACGGGCTCAGGCTGCTTTGCGTCCTTCGCTGCCAGATCCGCCGCCGGTATTCCTTGATCGTGGAACCGATGCGTTTCCGGGCGGATTTGTTGCCGTTGCGTCTGCGCCGTTTCCAGGCGGAGGTGTCATCGGAATCGTAGGTTGTTCTTCATTGAGCCATGCGGAGAGAACGTTCGCGACAATTTCCGGATGAGCTTTCGCCT
>JBILXT010000278.1:0-9593 GCA_044378235.1 Planctomycetaceae bacterium | reverse complement strand
CATGGACCGTCCACTGCTTGTCAGTGAACTGGTTCCGGCTGAGCATCGTTCGCCGTTGTTGACTGATCAGCATCTGGCGGACTTTGAAAAAGGTGTCACATCATTTATCGCCGGGCAGTGGGGAGACGCATGGAAGTTTCTGCATCGCATGCCGGCCGAGGACAGGGCTCAGGATTACCTGTCCATGTTGATTACGCAGCATGATCGCAAGTCGCCTGCAGATTGGGACGGAATCGTTCGCATGAAAAAGAAATCGAGCTGATGGTTCATTGTAATCTTGATCAGGCAGACGCAGAAACGGAACTTCTGCTGCGACTGAGGGCGACACCAGAGATCTTCACGATGATCTCCGAATGTTCGGCCGCAGAACTCTCCGGCCAGCGTAAACTGCGAGAACACTTCGACCAGGAACTGGTCCGCGCGGCATTATCGCTTCATGAAGCCAGAACGAAGGCGATGGGTTCGCTGCCGAACGCGGAACAATTGTGGCTTACGCGAGTGGGATTGGAACAATCAACAGCCTGGGAAGTTGCTCGACACAAGGCCCAGCGTTTCGCCGCGGCCGAGCAGGTCTTCGATTTGTGCTGCGGTGTTGGTGTCGATGCGGGAAAAATTGCGGCTCATACGAATGTTATTGCCATCGATAATGAGCCTTCGATGTGCCTGCGGACGACATGGAATGCCGATGTCTGGGGGCATGGCAGCCGCATGGAATCTCGCTGTCAGGATGTATCCGGTGATTTATGGGCCGACAAGATTGTGCATGTCGATCCGGATCGGCGAGCGGGCAGTGATCGTCCGACGAAACGCCTCGAGTTGTATCAGCCGAATCTGGAATGGATGCAGAAGCTGACTCGCACGGCGACTGGTGGCGGCATCAAGATTGGTCCGGCCAGTAACTTCCTGCAGAAGTTTCCCGGGTGCGAAATCGAGCTGATCAGTCTGCATGGAGAATGCCGCGAAGCCACGGTCTGGTTTGGATCAATGGCGGGGCCGCATACGTTTCGAGCAACCGTGCTTCCGGCTGGGGAATCTCTAAGCGAAGATCCATTGTCGGCCTGGACAAATACAACTCCGACGTCCTGTGCTTATTTGTTCGACCCGGATCCTGCGATTGTGCGATCGGGATTGCTGGACGTTATGGCCGAGCGCAACAACCTGCTGCGGCTGGATGCGGAGGAAGAGTATCTCACGGCCGATCAGATTCCGACGACAGCGTTCGTAACCGCGTTTAAGATTGAAGCTGTTCTGTCTAACAGCGTGAAGGAACTGAAGCATTATCTTCGCCAGAGTCCTTCGCAGCACTATGAAGTCAAGTGTCGACGCATCTCGATCGAAGCGGACGTTGTTCGACGACAGCTTCCGACGGGGGCCGAACCGCCGCGAGTCATCATTTTCGCCAAGGTTGCAGGCCGAGGTGCAATCGTGGTCGCTCATCGGATCACAGGAGCGTCGTGATGTTTGTGCGTGCCTGGACTCTGTGCTGCTGTGTCTTGCTGGCAAACACCGTCAACGCGCAGACAGAAGAATGGCCGGACTACCGGACCGTGGCGGCTGATTTGAAAGTGCCGCAGATGGTGGACGCAGAGGCCGGGCCGGCTCAGCGAGTTCGCCGGACGCTGCCCGAGTTCAATGCGAAGGTGTATTACTCACTGTATTTGCCGTCTGACTGGCAGCCGAGACAGTCGTACCCGGTGATCGTGGAGTATGCGGGCAATGGCGGCTATCGCGATGCGTTGGGAGATGAATGCAGCGGCCGGCCAGAAGATTGCAATCTGGGTTACGGGATGTCGGCGGGCAAGGGATTCATCTGGATCTGTCTGCCGTATCTGAACAACGAAGGCAATGACCTCGCTTTGGCATGGTGGGGCAACGCACCGAACTATGATCCGCAGCCGACTCTGAAGTACTGTCGAGCGGCCGTGAAGGATGTGTGTGCAAACTTTGGCGGCAATTCCGATCGCGTCATATTGTCCGGGTTTTCAAGAGGGGCGATCGCCTGCAATTATCTGGGACTCTATGACGACGAAACCGCAAGCTTGTGGCGAGCGTTCGTTCCGTGCAGCCATTACGACGGCGTGCGGGGCTGGCCGTATCCACACAGTGATGCGGCTTCAGCTGAGAAACGTCTGCAAAGGCTCCAGGGACGTCCTCAGTTTGTTTGCGGCGAACGAGATCAGACTGAACAAACGCGAAAGTATCTGCAGTCGTCTGAGCTGAAGAACGTCACATTCGCATCGACAGGATTCCGTAACCATTCTGACCAATGGATCCTGCGACCTTCACCGACTCGCGATCAATTGAGACAGTGGCTGGATGAAGTCATCCGGTGATCAGATTGGTCGGCGGCAAACCAGAAAGAGACTTCGTAATTGCGGGCGGGTTCAATCGCGGATGCGTTTGAAGGCCGATCCTGGCTGCCGAAATACGTGATGGCATAAGGTGACCTGTCACTGCCGTTTCTTGAATGGCGGGTGACAACCTTTGTCTCCATTGGTAGCATCACGGTCAACTCAAGTGCGTGTGATTGACTATGCAGGGGCTGATTCAGCCCGGTAAGCCTGTTTATTGATTAGCCGGAACGCGTCAGCGTCCGTTTTTTCGCTGAAACCCGGGAAAACAACCGGGGACTAACGCCCTGCGGCTGATGAAGGGACTGAATCTACATGCTCCTGAGAACCCAATCCACAACGCACGGAAATTGAACTCGCGATCTCTTCGTCGGCTGATTGTCAAACGCGAAGATTGTAATTCGTCAAGTACCGAACTCTCGCATCTCGTGATCACGATCAGCATCATGCCCTTAAACGAGAATCCCTACGAGCCGCCGCAGACCTCTTCGGGTGTCGAGTCGCCAAAAACATCTTCGCGCGGTCACTCCCTGCTTTGGATTGCACTGGCTGCATATGTGCTGTGTTTCGCCCTGCCGTTTGCGAGCGAGTACTATTTCAATCCCGGTCGATTTACAGACGGAATGTGGTGGGTGCAGCGGCTATTACGCATCTTCATTGGTGGACCGCTGATACTTCCAGTGGTTGCTTCCGCCTTTGGTCGAAAGAATTTTCTTCGCTTGCTGCCCTGGTCCCTGATTCTCTTCGCACTTATGTACCTTTTCTTTGGCATCATCAACGTTTTGCATCACCTCGGCTGGTAACCAATACTGAGGGGAAGGACTTACGATCCGGACATTTGGAGTCTTCCGTTGAGTTATCAATCAGTCACAAACGACAGCACACCCACTGTGAGTTTGACGGCCCGACGTTCGAAGTGGAAACATGTTCTGGCGGATCGGGATTGAGCAGATAGTACTCGCGGCTGAGCAAGTCAGCGGCGTCAAAGCCATTAATTGATTGATTACGAATGGTGTGCCGGCGATCCGCTTGTCTGCCGAACTTCTATCGATGCTCAAATGTCTGTACAATCTGCGAATCCGTTATCGACTCATTCAGTGATCCGGAAATGGAATCAACGATGCCAGACTACGAGAGTTCGGAAAGTGAGTTGACGTTTCTTCGGGGTATAGGCGGCATACGAAAACGACCGGCGATGTATATTGGCGACACGGGACAACGTGGAGTCAACCATCTTCTGTTCGAGGTGTTTTCCAACTGCGTTGACCAGTTTTGCGCCAGACATGCAACGGGTTGCAGTATTGAGTTTGACGGGCGATTAGTGCGCGTCTCGGATGATGGCGCAGGCATGCCGTTCGATTTGACGTGTGAGAATGGCAGTTCAAATGTTGCAACGAAGTACCTGACCACAATTCATTACACCGGAACAGCAGATGGACATACACCTCATGTGCATGTCAAGGGTCTGCACGGCGTCGGACTTGTCGCAGTGAATGCGCTGTGTGAATTGTTTGTTTGCCGAGCGTGGCGAAATGGCAGACTCTGGGAGCAGAAATTTGAACGCGGGATTCAGGTGTCAAACGCGCGAGTCATTAAAGAGGGGAGCGGGCGAGGCACGACAATTGAGCTGATCCCCGATCCCGAGATTTTTGGAGCATTCCAGGTTGATCCAAGTCAAATTCGCGTGGCTATCAGGGAATCAGCATTTCTTCATGCGGGGTTGAGAATCAGCTTTCAAGACGAGACTTTTCATTTTCCAGACGGCCTGTCAGCCTTTGTTGCGTCGCAGTTACGCGAGCGCGGCCTGGAGAGCCCCGTTTTCAGCACAAGTGGTCGCGTTAACGATGTCGAGTACTATGCTGCGGCTGGTGGACACAGTGATGGTGGGACTGAATGGACAACATGGTGCAATGGTTTTTTGCTGCACGAGCACGGTAGTAATAAGAAGGCCTTCTTGAGAGCCCTGCGAACAGCGAAGTACTCGCCGACCATCGCTGTGATTCACGTCTTGATGCATGATCCTCGTTTTACTTCACCAACCAAGGGCTTACTGAACAATCCTGAGATCGAAGTCCCGTTGGCGAACGCGATCCGAAGTTCATTGATGCCGTGGTGTGAATTGCATGGCCTCGGGCGGTTTTCAGATGGCGGTGGGTCTGCCCACAATTCACGTATAAAATAATTTGCATGAGGCTCCATCGCCCAATTAACGCGTCATTACGAGAAATACTATGACTCGCCGGACGCCATGGCGTCTCAATTCAGATTCAATTTCTATCCCTGACTCAGGAGTCACTTGCCATGTCCAGCGTTCTTAAACTCGGAGTGTTAGCGACGTTGATCGTCACGACCACGGCAGCGACATCTGCTCATAGTCGCAGGGACCCGATTCGTTTGGCGACCATTGAAAACGTCATGACGGGCATAGTGCATGCGAACTACCTGGCGATTGAAGAGGCTTCGAAGAAAGGAAAGGCGGATCCGCAGACCTGGAAGACGCTTGCAACCAACGCCGCATTACTCAACGAAGCGGGCCATTTATTGGTGGATGACGGACGATCTCAGGGCAAAGAGTGGGATAGTTCGGCTGACGACTTACGCAAAGCGACGGCGGCTATGCTCGTTCCAATGAAAACGCACGACATGAATGGTGTGGTCAATGAATTGAAGGCAGTCAGTGCTGCCTGCGCGCGTTGTCACGCGTCTTATCGCAATCGTTGACCTCGTGTATTCTGGATTAATAACGAGCATGGTAGGACCGCCCTATGAACGAAAGTAGTCGTTGAAGTAGATTTTGAATGCCACCGCGGCAGGTAGTTCCTTCCAGAATCCAAGATAACACTCAAAACAAGTAACGACTCCATGGCCGTCTGCGATTTTTCTGACCCTCGTATCGACGAAGGGATTCGCCTGTTCAATGAGGGTGAATACTTCGCGTGCCACGACGTGCTGGAGGATTTCTGGGGCGAGCTGACTTGCCCCGAGAAACCGTTTTTTCAGGGTTTGATTCAGGCGGCGGTGGCTCTGTTCCACTTTGAAGAAGGCAATCTCGGGGGAGCTCGCCGCATGAGCGTTTCTGCTCGCGGCTATATGAGCAGCTTCGCTCCCTCATTGGGTGGAATTGATGTGGATCGGCTTCTGAACGAACTGGAAGTCTGCTTTTACGAGCTCTGCCTGCCGCATAGCTCGTATCCAACAGAACTCAAACTGCGGCCCGAGTTGGTTCCGAAGATTCATCGTGTTGCTAAGTGATTTGTGTTACGTTTCAGTGGTTGCCAACCAAGTGAACTTTCATTCCCCCACCGGGTCTACCCCGGTGGTTTATGGGCTTTTGCACCACGCAAATGGAAACGAACATTGGAATCGGAGTAGTGCAAACGCCTGTTTCCACCGGGATAAACCCGGTGGCGTAGTTTGGCTTTGGACTTTACGAACTCAAGCGGCAATTCGTTCACGCATGCCGTTCCCGGAATGCACACCACAGAAGTTTGTCGCATGAAACTCAAAGTCAGATTGCATATTGCCATTTTGTTAACGCTTCTCTGCGGCCCCGAGATTCGGGGAGATGAACCAACGCTCCCGGATCAGTTGATCGGCTATACGGTGCTGCAGACTGATCTGCCGGGCGGTCGACACGCCAATGTGCGGACGATGAGAGCTCTGGTTTCCAAACTTGACGGCTCCGCCCCGAGAGAGCTCGCCCCGCAGCTTGTGGATGATCCTAACTCATGGACTCAGTTCGCGGGTTGGTCGCCGGATGGATCTGTGGCCATCATTGCTCGTGGCTGGCAGGATCCGGAGAATGCTGCGTGGGAAGAAATGAACCGGACCTTTCGGATGGAACCAGGGAAGTGGAAGCTTGATAGCTATCTCGTGCCTCTGCATGGCAACGAAGCTCGCAATGTGACGGCCATTGATCGAGTCAGCAATTACAACGGAGGACTCTTCTTTCTGCCGGACAGACGAACGCTCGGCTTTACAGCGTTGATCAACGGCGTTTCGAAACCCTATTTGATGGAACTTGATGGTCGCAACAAGCGAGATGTCTCCGGAGACGGCGGCGGTTTCGCTTATGGCTATACTGCTTCTCCGGACGGAAAGAAGATCAGTTATCATGAGAATTATCAGATCTTTATCGCCGATGCCGATGGTTCCAACAAGAAGCCTATTCCCACAGGTAATCCGTTCAACTTCGGACCGATGTGGTCGCCGGACGGCCAGTGGCTGCTATTTCTCAGCGGCGAACACGGCCACAGCAATCCTTATGTTGTTCGTCAGGATGGCACTGACCTACGGAAGCTGGCGGATCAGAACGGCTATCAGGGATGGATCCTGTTTCTTGATGTCGACGACTTCCATCAGGGCAGCAGTGACACTCCGGTGTGGTCGGCCGATGGAAAGTCTGTGTTCTTCACGACGAAGACGGCGACAACCACGGAGCTTTGTCAGGTCGATGTTGAAGGCAAGGTCACTCAGCTAACGAATTCGGTCGAGGGAACTCTGCACTATCATCCCAAGCCGTCACCGGATGGAGAGTGGTTGCTGTATGGGGCGATGAGAAATGGAGTCCGCCAACTGTTTGTCCGACATCTGAAGACTCAGGTTGAGCATCAGATTACTCGGCTGGAGAAAGGCCATGGAGCCATGTGGCCGCACTGGCAGACCCAGGCAAAGTGATCATGGAAAGTTTACTGTTTGTGGCGTTATCGTCGCTGTGGATGTGTGGGGCATTGGCAGGGGCCTTGCCTGGGATTCGAGACGAAGTTCAAAGGTTAGGGGGAGGGCTGACAGAAAAAAGGGGGCAGGAAGATGCAAGGGGACTCGCCACGTGGGTGGGGAGATGTTCGTGGTCGACGATGAAGAGAAAGAGAGAGAGCAGATGGCGTGGCGAAATTCGATCTTTGGATCGACTACCGATTCAACGCAGCAAGCGCTTGTTTTACATGCTCGTCTGAAGCCATCATGGCGGAGTAAATCTGGCGGATGATTCCATCCTTGTCGATGACGTAGGTCACTCGCCCGGGAATGATGCCCAGTGTTTTCGGTACCGCAAACAGTTTCCGCAACGCGCCGTCGGAGTCGCTGATGAGCGGGAAGTTGAGGCGATTCTGTTGGGCAAAGCCAAGGTGCGATTGATCGGAATCACTACTGATTCCGATGACTTCAGCACCGGCATCAACGAACTGCGAGTAGGAGTCGCGAAATGCACAGGCTTCTTTGGTGCAAACTGCGGTGCCGTCCTTCGGGTAGAAGAACAATACGAGTCCCTTCTTTCCGATATAGTCCGCCAAACGGATTGTGTCACCCGCCGAAGTCTTTGCTGTAAAGTCCGGTGCTCGATCACCGATTTTCAGGCTGGCCATTGTTGGATCCGCAGAGAGGTTTGAAAAATTTCCGGAGCTGGGAAACCCGCTGATTGTCAGAATGTTGAGCAGCATGCCAATCACGAGGCAGGCTCGCAGTGTCCAGAAGATGGTCCTGATCCAGTTCGTCTTCACGAGTCGCTGATGAACAGCGGGGTCAAATCCAGTCGCCAGTTTGTTGTGACACGGGACCTGAAGGTATTGGGTCGATGCTGAGATCCCGACTAACAGAGCAGCCCCCAGCCAGAACCCCCAGACCGGAAACCACGGCGGACAGAACCATAACAGGATCAGCCCTGTAATACCTTCCACCAGCATTGGCAATCCGACAACCCAGGAAATTCGCCGGCAATGCAACCGCTCGTATTCGACCGCCTCCGCAGCCCCAACAACGGCCATCAACGGGTAGCTGACTCGCTGAATGAGCCAAATCAGGCCCGTCATGTACAGCGTTGAAGCCAAATGGGCCAGAAAGATGACCTGAGTCATCAGATCACTCATGCGTAGAAACCCTTGCAGGACAAAGTTGGAGATGAAGGATTATGTGTTCGGGATGACCGTAAATCGAAAGCCGCATTAACGCTCAGTTGGAACTGCTTCTTTGGAAACAAGAACAACGAAGAGGAGCTTCCGTGGTGCTGATCCATCCAAAAGCCTGAACTTCGTGAACACAACATCTCGATCCCTTGCTGACGCTTTTTGAAGTTGCGCGTTCTAGTTAGGGCTGGAAGCCCGACACATCCTCTGCCGGTGGCGTGAGCCACCGGACTTCAAAAACACTGCGACTCAGGCCTGAAGGGCCGACACATCCGCCATTGTGTCGGCCCTCCGAGGCTGTGAGGAAATGTAGGACGCCCTTTTCAGGGCGTCGAAATTGGCCGTTCTTTGTGACGATGACGGCCTGAAAAGGCCGTCCTACGAATAAATTCACAACCTCTCCGGGCCTGAAAATGCGCAATTTCAAAACTGACGCTTCGGGTTGGGATAGGTGTGATTGTTTCGGGACTGTGTCTACTTTGATGGCAGCAATTGCAGTCCATCCACAACAACATAGCCATCTGTCGCCTTATTCGATATAGAGACAACAATCTTGTCGCCCTGTTGCAGATTGTGGGCTCCGAGCAGGACAAACAGTCCGTCGATCGACGGTGCTTGTCTTTGATTCACGGTGACTTCAGAAACAGTCCCCGCGATATCGATCGTGATCGGAACGTTGGTCGCTCGATTCGAATGCGAGGAGTAGGCCAGCCGGAGTTCCTGCAGTCCGGTCACAGGAGCTGTGAACTCCCACCGCAGCGACTTCTCTCCTTTCTCCGCATTGCCATCGTGCAAGTAGCCAGTGCCGACATACTTCGTGGATGATGTGCTGTGTGTCCATGCACCGGACAGCTTTGCATCGGAGTCGTCCAGAACCAGACCTTTGAGAGACGCCTTTGTGATCAGTTCCTTTTTCTGCAAATCCGGTGGCAGATCCAGCACCTGACCATCCTTCAGAAGCTGTTTACGCAGGGCCGCATAGGGCACGTCCTGCAGAGACATGCGCCCTTCGATTGCCTGAACAGCGGCCGTGGCCGAACTCTGTCCAAGGATCATAAAGACGGGCTCCATCCGGATGGAGCCGTACGCAATGTGAGACGACGCAAGGCAAACCGGAACACCGAGGTTCGTTACTTGTCCGCGAGCTGGAATGATGGACTTGTAACTGATCAGATAAGCTCCTCCAGGAGAAACCTGAACATCGCCTTCGTTCTGCACATAACCTTCAGCGGTGATGTAGCGACGCACATTGTGCGAATCCATGTTGTAGCTGCCCAGACCGACGGAATCCTGAGCAATCCGGATTCGTCGACAATCAAGCTCGGTCACCACATAGTCGCTG
>JBILXT010000277.1:0-9594 GCA_044378235.1 Planctomycetaceae bacterium | reverse complement strand
GTCGCCGCTTCGCTGGTCTCCTCTTCTGAACCTGATCTGGTATGCGAGGGACAGGTCGGCTCGCCACGAACAAACCGATCTGGGAATTGAAGTTTCCCGAGTCCACCGGACGAGCTTTATCCACCACGGCCCGCAAAATCCGAACTCTGATGCGGCGATTGAGGATGAAACCATCGCCATCTGGCAGCGATGCTCCATGGCAATGCATCAATTTTGCCGAGCCAACGGAACTCTGTATCTTCATGTCCTTCAACCCAATCAGTACGTCCCGGATTCAAAGCCATTGACTGAATTTGAGAAGGAAAAATGCATCGATCCTGGCGGTCCCACAGATGTTACCGTCAGGAATTTGTTTCCACGGCTTATCGAACAAGGGTCAAAAATGAAAGCCGGCGGTTTAGCGTTTAGTGATCAAACGCAAGTCTTTTCCGGGGTGACCGAGACGCTTTACGTCGATCCGTGGTGCCATTTCAACGAAGAGGGCAATCGGCTGCTGTGCGAAGCCCTCGTGCCCGAAATTCGAGAGCTTTTGGATCAGCAACAACCCCTCCCTGCACCGGAATAGTGAACTTTTCTGTTCAGGCAGACTCTTCCAGTTTGTGTGATTCGTGTGAATCTGCCCAAAATCAGGATCGAATGCGGACCGGCAGAAACATACACTACCACTCTTGAAACGCAGCCTTCTGCGCGTGATTCACGCCGGAGGAACGTCCGAAGAATGGAGGACGGCGTTTCAGACGTGCGAGATTTGTCGTATTTCCAGCTCGGAGATTGCGGCATCTGACCGGAAAAGTCGGGTTATTCTCCGCATGATGTGAATTGAGTCCTAAAGGTCGCGGGATACGTTGACAGAGGGTCGCCTCGATCGTGCCCGCACACAGCAAATTTGTCCAATTGAACACTAAGAAGTAAGGGTCACGACGTTGGCTACTGTCGAAAAAGCTACGCAGACAATCAACGGCGCTCAGATTTTGATCGAGATGCTGGTCCGTCTGGGTACCGATACGATTTATGCTTATCCCGGTGGTTGCAGCATGCCGCTGCACCAGGCTCTGCGTGAGCAGCGGGACCGAATTCGCACCATTCTGCCTCGTCATGAGCAGGGTGGCTGCTTCGCCGCTCAGGGGATTGCTCGCTCAACCGGCCAGGTTGGCGTCTGTATGGCCACCAGCGGTCCTGGTGCGACCAATCTGGTGACCGGCATTGCCGATGCCAAACTGGACAGCATCCCGATGATTGCGATCACCGGCCAGGTGCCTCAGGCTGTGATCGGCAGCGATGCGTTTCAGGAAACGCCGATGGTCGAAGTTTGTCGAGCCATCACGAAGCATCACTACATGATCACGAACGTTCGTGACGTGGCTCGAATCGTGAAAGAAGCGTTCTACATCGCTTCCACAGGTCGCCCGGGCCCCGTTCTGATCGACGTTCCAAAAGACGTTCAGCTGGATTCTATCCCGCTCAGCGAAGTGGACTTCGATCCTCCGATGAATCTTCCTGGCTACCGTCCGGAAGTTCGCCCCATTGCTCCGGAACAGGTTCGACAGGTGATCGCTGCTATTCGCCGATCAAAGCGTCCTGTGCTTTACGTTGGCGGCGGCTGTATTCAGAGTGAAGCATCCGAAGAACTGACCAAGTTTGCTCTGCGAACCGGTATTCCGGTTGCCATGACCGTGATGGGCCTGGGAGTTTTCCCGGGAACTCATCCACAGTCGCTGCACATGCTGGGCATGCACGGAACTGTCTACGCGAATTACGCAGTTGATCAGTCAGACCTGCTGCTCGCATTTGGCGTGCGGTTTGATGACCGAGTCACCGGCAAGCTGGAAGAATTCGCCAAGCACGGCAAGATCGTGCACATCGATATCGACCCATCCGAAATCCACAAGAACAAAGAAGCACACATCCCGATTCATGCGGATGTGAAAGAAGCTCTCGTGGCCCTGAACGCCGCTCTGACTCAGGAAGACATTCCGGATCTGTCCGAGTGGTCTCATCAGATTGCTGGCTGGAAGACCAAGTTCCCTCTCGGCTATGCCGATGCTGGCGACGCCATTCTTCAGCAATATGCGATTGACGAGCTTTGGCGTCAGTCTCACACCATGGACACTTACATTACGGTCGGTGTGGGCCAGCATCAGATGTGGGCGGCTCAGTTCTATAAGTTTGACAAGCCTCGTCGCTGGCTGAGCAGTTCTGGTCTGGGAACAATGGGCTTCGGTCTGCCAGCCGCAATGGGTGTTCAGACCGCTCATCCGAACTCAATCGTCGTTGACATCGACGGCGATGGTTCGTTCCAGATGAACATTCAGGAACTGGCCACTCTGCATTGTGAAAAGCTGCCGGTCAAAATCCTGCTGCTGAACAATCAGCATCTGGGGATGGTCGTGCAGTGGGAAGATCGGTTTATGTCCGGTCGCCGTGCGAACACGTATTTGGGACCGATTGATCATCCGGAAGCTCTGGGTGAAGGTGATGGTTCAATGCCTGACGAAACATTCCCGAACTTCGTGGCGATCGCCAAAGGTTACGGAGTTCAGGCGAAGCAGGTTCGCAGCAAGGCGGAGTATCCAAAGGCTCTCGCCGAAATGCTGGCCAGCAAAGAACCTTACCTCCTGGACGTAATCTGTCCTTATCAGGAACACGTCCTGCCGATGATCCCAAGCGGTCGCACGGTTCGTGAGATCATTATTGAGTGATCGTGGCCTGTCAGCTGTGACACACATTGAAGCACTGTTCCGATCCGGAACAGTGCTTTTTTATGCGCGTGCCCCGTAGCGTGGGCTTCAGCCCACTTCTCTCGCGTTTCAATTGGAGCCGAAGCCGGACGCTTCGCGAGTTATCGGTTTTCAGTGTTCGGTTTTCAGAAAACGCAGTGGCGGCAAATACTCTTTCTGCGACTCTCCGAAAACCATCAGTCCGAAAACCCGCGCATCGCCCCGGTTCAATCGGGGCTGAAGCCAATCATTCGTTCAATCTCAAATCTCAAATCTCAAATTTCAAATTTCGAATCCGTCGGCACGACCGTCGTATGGTCCCCGACGTCGTGCAGGTCCACAGGAAAGTTGGCAAACTGCAGCGTCGAGTTGCGATCGAACCATTCTCGAATCACCGGCGTGGCTTCTTCGCTGTACGACGGCTTGACCATGAAGGTGTTGCCATCGGTGATCTCCCGGATCTCTCCGTCATCAATAATCATCGTGCCGTGGCTGAAGACGTAACGCGGAAATCGAAACATCGCTTCAATGTCTGTCTGACAATTGTAAACAGTGACATCGGCATCGGCCCCGGGGCCGAGATGTCCCTTGTTCTGTAGCCCCAGCATCCGAGCCGGTGAGGCTCGAGTAATGATGGCGATCTCGTAGAGGGTATATTCGCGAGTCAGCTCCGCCAGCGTACAGTGCTGGCGCATCTTCTGCGGCAGCCGCTTCATAAACTCTTCGCGGCGCGATCGCTCCATCAGCAACGCGATTATTTCTGGGTAGGCCAGAAAGGATCCACCGTTGGGATGATCGGTGCTCATGGCAATCCGCCACGGATCATTCACCAGCAGGTACCATTCGAGACCGATCGCCCACTGCAGGGAATGGACAAAACTACTGTCGCGGTAAGTGATCGGAACGATGCCGCAGCCACCTTCCAGTTCCACATCTCCGCTAAACCATTTCCCGCCTGTGACTTTATGGAGATAGTGCCCCAGAGGACCATCGCCCGTCATCGAAGTTGTTTCGCCAAACATGACCTGACCCACGTCGACGGTCAGCAACGGATGGCTGTTCACATGCTCGGCCAATGCGGGAACCTGAGAACAGAACGTCGACTGATCATCAAGGCTGCCGCCATAGCTGTGAAACTGAATATGCGTCAGATGAGCTCGTGAACCATCAAGCGACTTCATTGTCTCCAGCGTCGTCGTCCAGTTCCCCGGAATCCCCAGATGATTGCAATGAATATGGACTGAATGAGGAATCCGGAGACGATCCGCAGATCGAGCCAGTTCGGTCAGAATTTGTCGTGGAGTCACATTGTGGTGAGAAACGACTTCATCCAGACCACAGTAGCCGTCGCCACCGCTCTTCCACATCTCAACGCCGCCAGGATTCACCAACTTGACCGCGTAACCACCCGTGGAATTCAGCAGCCAGGCCACGGCGGCATCAACAAGCTCAGGAGTCTGCTTCGCGATCTGCTCCATGATCAGATGGTTGTTGCCCATCATCACATAGAAGCCCTTGTCGATAATCGGAGTATCCTGCAACTCATCATGGGCATGCCGCGCACCGATCGGCGGGACGGCGGCATCAAAGGCTGTTGTGTAGCCGAGACCTGCGTACAGATAACCGGTGGTGAACGTACTGGGGACAGATCCCAATGTTCCGGAGCGAGTCAGATTTGTGCGAGCCATCACTCGCGCACGGCGACGTTGCTCGGGCAGCATCTTGCGAGCCGTGTTGACCTTGGGCCCGGCAATATGGCAATGCATGTCGACGCCGCCCGGCATGATGATCATGCCTGTTACATCGACAATGATTTCCGCTCGAACATCAGGATTCACGGGAGCCGCGATGATGCGACCATCCTGCATCCAGACATCTCGCAATTCGCCGTCAACCCCATTGATCGGGTCGTAAACACGGCCACCGCGGAGTACTGTTCGAGCCATGGAGACTAAGCCGCCCTGCGCGCAGCGTCAGGCATCGCTCCGGTCTGCCAGGAAAATTTAGGCATTCCAGCGAGCACTCGATCAGCGACTTCCATGGCTTTGACAGCCGCATCGCCGGAAACACGAGGACGTGAGCCGGTTCTGATGCAATGGACGAAGTCGAGCAATTCGGCCGTCAATGCGTCCGCAGCAGATCCATGCAATTGTTCGTTGTTGATCCACTTCGTGAAGACTTCATCTTTCAAAGTCAATGGATTCGGAGTTGCCGCGACGATGTCATGCACCATCGTCGGTCGTTCGGCCAACAACGGATTCGGTTTCCAGACCGACACCTTGCGAGTCTGCAGGTCGGCAGACACAAATCCACTGCGGCCCCAAACCTGAATTGTCCGCTCTGCCACCGGATTCATTCGGCTGGCAGTTATGTCTGCGATGATGCCCGAGCTTGTTCGCAACCGAGCAACCGCCATGTCTTCGTTCGGACCGATCGTGACAGCGCCAAAAGAATCAACGCTGGTCACTGATTCGCCGGTCAACGCCAGCACCAGATCAATATCGTGAATCATCAGGTCGTGTACAACACCGATGTCGGTCGAACGGAACGTGTATGGGCTGACTCGCTGGCACCGAATGTACAATGGCTGCTGAACATGCTGCTGCAGAAGCTCGAACGCAGGATTGAAGCGTTCCACATGTCCAACCTGCAGGACGGCCCCACGAAATGTGGCCAGCCCCTGCAGTGCTCGAGCTGCCTCCAGGCCATCAGCCAGAGGTTTCTCGATCATCACCGCGACGCCAGCCTCGAGAAATGGACGAGCTACCTCATAATGGAGGACCGTTGGGACGGCGATCACAACGCCATCGACCAGCGGGCGCACTTCATCGGCCGTGGCAAACCACTGAGTCGAATGTTTAGCAGCAATGCTTCGCCCCTGTTGTTCGCGTGAATCCACGACGCCAACAAGTTCAACATTCTCCATCGTCGACAGAATTCGAGCATGATGCTGCCCAAGTGCTCCGACGCCAACGACTGCGACTTTAACCCGATTCATGCGGCCTTACGTTCCTGTGAAGACTGGTTCTGTGTTTCTGAGGTCGCTGGTTTGTTTCGCACGGCTTCCCGAGCGCGTCCCAGTTTACCGGCTCGCTGATTTTCGACGAAGTTCAGCAGCATGGACAATTCCATAGGAATCGTGCCCTGCAGTGTTTCGTCAAAGTGCTGGCGAACTTCATCCAGAGGACGATTGCGGCGGTAAAGAAGCCGAAACGCTTCTTTGACGGTATCAATGGTGGAGTTGGAAATTCCCGCTCGACGCATCCCGACGATGTTGATCGTCTTCAATGTGGGGTCATCACTGCCAGCGGCCAGCATGAATGGAGGAATGTCGTGAGGAACTCGACAACCACCACTGACAAAGCTCAGGCGACCCAGCGTGGAGAAGTGATGAACGACGGAGTTGCCGGAAACGATCGCTCCGTCGTGAACATGCACATGGCCGCCCAGGAGGACGCCATTCACCAGAATCACGTTGTTGAAGATACGACAGTTATGAGCAACATGGCTGTTGGCCATAAACATATTGTTGTTGCCGATGCGAGTGACGCCGTCTTCCTTTTCAGCCCCACGGTTCACCGTGACGCCTTCTCGAAAGATGTTGTTGTCACCGATCACGATTTCCGTATCTGACTGCTGCCAGCTGACGTCCTGAGGATCACCGCCGATAACACAGTTTGGCCAGAACTGATTATTGCAGCCAATCGTTGTACAGCCGATCACGACAACGTGACTGTGAAGAACCGTTCCGCTGTCGATGGAAACATCGGGGCCCACGACGCAGAATGGACCAATGGTAACTCCTTCCCCGATCTTTGCTTTCGGGTCGACCTGTGACATCGGGGAGATTTTCGTTTCCATGTTGATCATCCTGATCGGGAGTCTGCAGAGGAGAGTTCTGTGGTGAATCATCACCAGGTGGGAGGAGCTGACATCCTGTCGCTCCGAAGTCACTTCAACCGAAGCATCATGCGGCCCATTGAAGTTCAGGTTGGCGTAGGTTTATCGTCGACAGAGTCTTGGCCATCACATGATTCAATTTGTGACCACTTCGACGAGCGACGACTCGCCCAACAAACATCTGACCACTCAGGGCCAGATCTCCGATGCAGTCCAGAATCTTGTGCCGAACCGGCTCATCCGCCCAGCGAAGCTTGTTATCAATGATCGAGCCATCCGTATCGAAGACGACCAGATCCTTGCCCGTGAGATGCTTGCCAAATCCCATGATCTGCAGAGCTTCCACTTCATTCTTCAATACGAAGGTGCGAGCAGGAGCGATCTCTTTCAGAAAGATTTCCGGAGTCAGGCTCACGGAATAAGACTGCGATGAGATCGCCGTCTGAGGTCCATAGTCCAGACGATAATCAATCGTCGTTGATCCATCATACGACGGAATGATTTCAATCCACTGCTCGCCAGCTCGATCATTCACACCCTGAGATTCCTCAAGGATCAGCAGATCTCTTGGAGCCGACTGAATATTGAGACCAGCTTCCAGAATCGCTTCGCAGAATGGCAGGCAGGAACCATCAACAGCGGGGACTTCCGGAGCATTGATTTCGACGATGCAGTTGTCGACCTGAAGACCGGCCAACGCTGACATCAGATGTTCGGTAGTTTCTACGAAGGCACCGTTGGAGGCAGCGAGGACCGTGCGTCGAGGAGCGGACGTGACGTTGTCCACATGAGCCTTCACTTCCGGTTTGCCCGCCAGATCCACTCGACGGAAGACGATTCCGGAGCCTGGTTCTGCAGGAAGAAGTCGAAGACGGGCTTCCACACCATGAAACAGCCCTCGACCGGAGATCATCGCGGTCCTTGCCAGAGTTTGCTGGCGCGGCTGAATGGATGCATCAGAACTCATAAGCATCGCGTCCCCCATCGTAGCGAAGTGAGTTTTATACAGAGCTCGGCTTTGACTGAAGCGGCCTTCGATGGGGAGCCCACGAACACCTCATTCAATTCACACCGTGCAGAGAATAGTCAACGAACCGGCAGTGGAGCGAATCAACGTTTCCACTGCCGGAATTCGATCACAGATTTTCAACAGCAGAACTAGTTAGCAGATGGCTTGCCTGCAGCACCACCGCTTGTCTGGCGGATTGGCTTTGCAGCACCAGCACCGGCTGATCCTTCGTACTGCTTATTCAGCGTGGACAGAACAACGTCAGTGATGTCGTCGTCAGCACGATAGTAAACCACCTGCTTGTTCATTCGCTGAACAGCTTCTGCCGGTGGAGTGTTCTCGTCGATATCCTTGCGGTCGAATCGCATGACCACTGTGTACTTAGCGTACTCAGCGTACTTCTTGACCATGCTGGTTGTGTCAGCGTAGATGACCTTGAACATTTCCGATTCACGGCGAGCCAGCTTGCGCTGAGTTGCTGC
The DNA here is from genome assembly GCA_044378235.1 of Planctomycetaceae bacterium. Classification (GTDB taxonomy): domain Bacteria; phylum Planctomycetota; class Planctomycetia; order Planctomycetales; family Planctomycetaceae; genus SXXK01. Next base: position 1,486 of record JBILXT010000277.1, on the reverse strand, counting down.
ACGGAAAGCTTCGAATTCACCCTTGGCGTCGAGCAGCTGCTTTTCAGCCTGATCGTACTGAGGTGTTCCTGGGGCCAGCTTCAGCTCCTGAATCTCAGTCTGCATCTTCTGCATTTTTTCGACCATGAGCTTGGCTTCCGCGTCGCTCTTTTCGATTTCTGCAGACAGCTCAGTTCGCAGGTCTTCGAACTTCTTGTAGCCCTGGAAAACTTCTGCCATGTCAACAAGACCAACGCGATGCGCGGTGTTGTCCTTTGGGGCAGCAGCTGGCTTGGCAGTTTCCTGAGCCAGGGCGGGGGTGATGGTTCCGGCTGCCAGGGCAGCGACTAATGCGATAACAATGTTCTTCACGGTTTCGGCACTCCTTTGCCAGTCTGAAGCCCCGATTTCCGTGGGGCGGGTAATCCATTGAATCTCAGACCGTAGACGGGTCGTGGATCAGCGTTTTGTCCCAAACACACCAAACCCGGTCAAGGTGAAGCAAGTCTGATTGATGCCTAATCCAATTTCACCGGCGTGGTGTCATGGCAAATCGGCAAGTTTTGCAGGGAACGGGTCTCGCTGGAGCTCGCAGAGCCCCTGTTTTATCAGGCGGGACGTTTTCAGGGCAGTATTCGAACTGCGTGCATGAAAGAACTCAGCTGAAATCACCGCGATTCCTATCGTTCTGACTTCGCCTCGTAGAGGCGGCAGCATTTAGCCCCAGGCTTCAGCCTGGGGTGGGATGCGAAAACACAATCCATTAGCCGTGAAACGGCGAAAGCGATGGGTTTTTCAACGATATCAACATATTGCTGTCGCCGTTTCACGACTTAACGTTCATCTTCAAACGTCTTCCCCCAGGCTGAAGCCTGGGGCTACCTGCTGCCGCAGCGACGCTGCGAAACACAGCCCGAAACAAACCGGGGGGCGAACCATGATTGGTTGCTCTTGCCGCCATCTTTCTTTCCCATCATTCTGCCACTTCTTAAGTCACAGGCCATAAATCGGGAGAGTCACGGATGACTGCTCACAACACCTTGTTTTCAATTCTGCTGTCTCTCCTTTGCATTGCCAACTCGGCCGACGCGCAGCTGAAGCTGTCCGAACCAAAGGTGGATGAGGAAGAATCAGCGGCCGAATCCAGCAACGTCGATCTCCCAACCAGCTCTCGGTTGCGAAAGAAGAATCCCGGGATCTCTCCAGCAAAGAAACCGGCTGTATCAGCGAAGAAAGACAAAAGCGATTCGAGCCCCGCAACAATCGATGAAGATCCAAGCAATGCGGAATCGAAGTCGATGACTCCTTCTCGAGCAACCTCCGAATCAGCATCCGCAACAAATGATTCAGAACACTCACCTCGCACTTCTACCGGCAAAGGCGTTGCTAACAATATCGCGACCACCTGGTCATTGATTGCACAGGATCCCGAACCAACAGAGTTCTTCAGTTCCGCAGCACCTCGCACCATAGCCATCGCTGAAGATGCAACCCTGAATGATGTTTG
>JBILXT010000625.1:0-3355 GCA_044378235.1 Planctomycetaceae bacterium | reverse complement strand
CTCCGGCAGGAAAGAAGCCGTAACGTTCCAGCTTTGCTTCAACGGTTGGCCCCATACGATTAAGCAGCGGCAGGAAAACTCGCTGCAGGTAATCGAACGGTGGAGCCCACTGATTGTGAGTTCCCCCTTCGATGACAATCTCTGACGGTGCATCGGCCTGAATCAACGCTGGCAGTATCGTCTGCAACACCAAAGTCGCACTGCCAGCAGTACCAACTCGAAATTCGTAAGCCCCCGGTCGCACGGCACCTGGTCGGAACTGCAGCGTTGACGATCCCAGTTCGGCACCAATCATCTCCGCATTACAAATCTCGGCGGCCGCTTTCATCGCCGTCAAATGCTGTCGCATCAGGCCAGGCTTTTCGCGACCAGCCCGGATACGTTCAATCCGGATCGATTTGCCGCAGACAGCCGACAGACCGACGGAGGTCCGAAGAATCTGACCACCGCCTTCACCCTGGGATCCATCTATTGTGGTGATCTCTGCCGCCGCCATGCTGAACCTGAAGTCTCAAGAGGATCTCAACCGATCTGCGTCCACTTCGACGCAGGTTCCGACAAATGCCTTCACGAACTGTAGTAAGTTTTGAGGTATCGCCAGAAGACGAAAACGCAGACACATGTTCAGAGGACGATGTTCACCCGTCGAGCCAGGCCTGTACTTCTGTTGAGCTTTCTTGCAGGCTCGTTGAGCCAAAATGGGGGCCGAACAACCGTGGGACGCAGAATTCAGATGCCATCCGTGGAACAACCGGACTAACCGGAATTCAGAGGTCTCGAATCACTCCCGAACCGCGCCGATTTTGCGCCTGATGCCGTTTATGGGGTAAAGTTGAGAAAACGAAACATCGCTTTTCGACACGGATGAATCCCCCCAATTGTTCACTGGCCTGTTGTGCCGCGGGAGCCTTGCTCATGCGTCAATTATTGAAGAAGCTGATTGAAGATCAGAATGGCATGATCATCTCTTCTGAGATTGTTCTCGTGGGCACAATTCTGGTGCTGGGTTCAATCGTCGGGCTGGCTTCACTCTCCTCAGCCGTCACTCATGAACTTAACGATGTTGCTCAGGCCTGTGATCAGGCTTACAACAACAACTACTCCAACAGCCTGGACCGAAATGACTATTACCTGACCAGCAGCCAGGGAACTCCGGAAATTGCCGGAGGCGGTTACTAGGATCACTCGCCGGACAGCAAGCCCAATGCTGTCCCAGACAAATACACGCCTATGCCTTGATGGTTCTCCGCCATCGTTCTGTAAACGCCCCCGTCGAACTCACGCGCGACGGGGGCGTTTGCGTTTTTACGGTGTTGGCGTTTCGGCTTTACTTCTTCAATGTCGGCGTCGTCCACCGCAGCAGCAATGGCAGCAGCACAAGATCACTAATCAGACCGCCGATCATCGACAAACTCAGCAGCGCGCCGAAGTAGACCAGCGGGATGAATTCAGAGGCTGTCAGAACCAAAAACCCCGCCACCAGTGCGAAATGGGCCAGGACGACGGCCTTGCCGACACTCGACTGAGCAATCATCAGAGCCTCCGACAATCCGACCTTCGGCAGAGCATTCTGGAACACTTCGATGTAGTGCACCGAACACGTAAAGCCCATCGACACGCTGGCGATCATCGCCGTGCCTATGTTGACTGGCACGTTCAGCAGGCCCATGGATCCCGTGACCAAAGCGATCGGAAACACATTCGGCACCAGTGAAATCAAGCCAATCCGAACGCTGCGAAACGCTATCGTCATGCAGACAAACGTCCCGATGCAGGCCCATAGAAAACTCTTCCACTGATCTTCCAGCAGGCTATCGATGATTCGTGCCATCAGTACGAAAAGTCCCGACGCGACAGGAGCTTCCGCCAGCTTCGTCTCCTCGGTGGCCGCAGCCTGGGTTCGCTCAAAATGGGCTGCCACCGCATCACGAACTTTCTGAATCTGCGCGAGCTTGGCTTCTGTAGACTGCTGCTCCGGCGATCGCAGAACGATTCGCATTCTCCGTCGCTCAGGATTATAAAAACTCTGCACCAGATCATGCTGCCGCTGGTCGACCTTCTGCAGTCTCACGCGAGCATTTCCCAGTCGAGGAGGCACGTCGATCGCATCATTCAGAGACAGCACATCGAGGCGACAATCATCCGTTGACAGCTCCTTCAGCACATTGGTCAGCTCTTTGGTCTGATCGAGAAACTCACTGGTCAGTGGATCCGGAACATCAAACGCAACGTCCCAGGTGCCCGCCGGCCCCAGTTTCGATTCGACAAATCTCAGCGATTGCACGATCGGAGACGACTCACGAAAGTTCTTGCTGAAATCCGTTTCCACCTGCATCATCCACAGGCCGGGTGCTGTGATCGCCGTCAGCACAAGACAAATGACGGTTGTGCCCAGCGGATGCCGATCAATCAAATGCGCCATGCGATTCAGAACCGCATCCAGTTGATCCTCCAGACGGACTCGGCCCGGAACGGGAACATTCCGTCCCGATGCAAAAGCTGCTGGCAATACAACAAACGTGACCACGATGACCAGCAATGTGGCCAGAGTCATCATGATGGCGAAACTTCGGACCGGCACGATGTCCGAAACCAGGAGCGCGGCAAAGCCCACGGCAATGGTCACGACGGTCCATAAAACAGGATGCCAGAGCTCTCGCAAAGTCTGCACCGCCGCGTCGCGTGCATCGAGAGTACTTCGAAGTTCGCGATAGTACACGATGATGTGAGTCGTCGTGCTGATGGAGATAATCGTGACGAGAGAGTTGAGCATTGAGCTGACCATGCTCAACTGGGCGCCGGCCAGAACAAGCAGTGCACGAGTACAAACGACGGACGTGATCACAATTCCCACAGACGCCAGGACCCAGCGCACGTCGCGAAAGATGATCATCAGCATCAACGACAACACACCCAGCGATGCCAGATACAGCAGGTTTCCGTCTCGTTCCACCAAATCAAACATGTCCTGAATCTGAACGGCTTCACCCGCGATCGATGTCTTTGCATCAAACTCTTCCGCAACCGCTCGAATCGAACGAATCGTGTCAACTCGGGCGACATTCGCGGCTGTTCCCGAACGGAGCTGCAACACGATTGCTGTCGTTTCCTGATCCGGGCCAATCAGAATTCCGTCAAACAGGCTCAGGAGTGCTCGGCGAGTATTCTTATTGCGAGGAGTCTTCTGAAGGAATCTCGCCAGATCACGAGTTCTCTCGCCATCAACGCCGGGCAATTCACCAAGTTTCGCGGCCAGCGACTGGATCCGTTGTTCGGCTTCAGGACTGAGTTCCGGATATTCGCCTTCCGGATTGATCTGCAACAGTCCCGGTTGATGCCACGCGACGATGACGAA
>JBILXT010000411.1:0-6241 GCA_044378235.1 Planctomycetaceae bacterium | reverse complement strand
TCCAAAATCCTGACGCGATCTCTTAAGAACCTGAATATCAGGGTTGGCTGGCGGAAAAAACGACTCGATCGTCTGATCAAACGAAAGTCGATCCGCGACCGGGATGGCTCCCAGCAACAGAATGACTGCCAACAACAACAGCCAGTTTCGATACTCAACAAGCCGGTTCATGACAATCCTTTGCACGATTGCCATTGATCACGACGTGAACAGTCCGTCTGCTCCACTGGGAGCCACTCGCAAGGAGTTCCTTGACCATCCACGTTGCTGACTTTCCTCAAAATACAGGCCGCCGGCCAATTCGATCGTGCGGGACTGTAACGGATGTGTTTCTCTTGTGTCACTGCCGGTCTTGAATTCCAGGAGGTTTCAACGATCAACGACGAACATCGGTCAGTTGCTTTGGTGCCGAAGATTGCTGCCGAGCTATCGTCAGCGCAACTGCTTGTGCCGCGTGCCAGAACCGCACAGTCCTGCCGCGGATAACGAAAAAGTGGCTTCTGCCGCACAGAATGCTCGCAGGGACGTCTCGTAATCGGGATACACCAGCGGCTCGCTATTCGGATCTCGGGGAATTGAAGTTCGGTCATTTCTTTGGGTATAAACGAGGTTATCATGTTGCGGCGTTGATCGCGTTTCGTAACCTCCGAGGTCACGAGACGGGAACACCGTTGAACCTTCCTGCCTCCGCATTGACCCACCAGCGGATTTCTCACCATGACCACTTCGACATCGCGTTTCTTCAAATCGTGCGCGTTTGTGTGTTTCTTTCTTTCGAGCCAACCAGCCTTCAGCGACGTTGACTTTCAGAGAGATGTGCAGCCGATTCTGGCCGAACACTGCTGGCATTGTCACGGTGCTGATGCAGAAGATCGCAGAGGCGGGCTGCGGCTTGATCTTCAGGACGCAGCCTTCAAGGGTGGCGAATCGGGCATGGCCGCGATTGTGCCCGGCAAGCCTGACGAAAGCGAACTCATTCGCCGCGTGATGACTCACGACGCCGACCTGATCATGCCACCCCCGGATCAGAAAAAGCCGGTCTCGGAATTACAGATCCAGACACTGAAACAATGGATCACCGAAGGCGCGAAGTTCCAGGCTCATTGGGCGTTTACGCCACCCGCGAAAAGTGCTCTGCCGGACGTCGCGAAGAATCCCGTTGATGCATTCGTGACGGCTCGACTGAAGACAGAAGGTCTGGAACCAGCACCACAAGCCACCAGTCATACTCTGTGCCGTCGACTGTATCTTGATCTCACTGGACTTCCGCCATCTCCACAGGAACTCACCGCCTTCGAACAGGATGGGCTCGAAGCAACTGTCGATCGACTTCTGAGCAGCGAACGGTACGGAGAAAAGTGGGCCCGACACTGGCTTGATCTGGCTCGCTACTCCGACACCAATGGTTACGAAAAAGATCTGCAGCGCGAACAATGGGCGTGGCGTGACTGGGTCATTCATTCCATCAATCGCGACATGCCTTACAACCAGTTTCTGATCGAACAGATTGCTGGTGATTTGCTTCCGGACGCGACTCAGGATCAGATCATCGCCACAGGTTTCCTTCGTAACAGCATGATCAACGAAGAAGGCGCGATTGTGGCGGAACAGTTCCGCATGGTGGAAATGTTTGATCGAATCGATTGCGTTGGCAAAGCTGTGCTGGGCCTGTCAACTCAGTGTGCCCAGTGCCATACGCACAAGTTTGATCCGATTACTCAGGACGAATACTACGGAATGTTCGCATTCCTCAATAATTCGTACGAAGCCCAGTCGTGGATTTACACTGACGACCAATTGCGGCAGACCGTGGAGATTCAGGAAAAGATTCGAGCGGCAGAAAACCGAATTCGTACCGAGAGACCTCAATGGCAGGACGAACTGAATACGTGGTCGACTGGGTTGACGTCAGCCGCCATCGAGTGGCAACCATTGGACGCGATCGAACTTGGCAGCATCAGCGGCCTGAACCATCCAACACAGGAAGCCGACAAATCATTGCTGATGAAAGGGCATACCAGCAACGATGTGTTTATGATTGCCGCTCCGGCCTTGAAGGGAATCACGGGCCTGCGTTTGGAGACATTACCTCATCGGGATCTTCCTCATGCTGGCCCGGGCCGAAGTCGCAACGGGACCTGGGTGATCAATGAACTGGAAGTCTTCGTCCGCAAACCCGACAGCAAGGACTGGGAAAAGCAGAAACTCGTTAACGCGACGGCTGACTTTTCTGAACCAGAAGCCAAACACGACGAAGGCAAGCGAGCGACCGGCCCGGTCGCTCATCTGATCGACGGAAATGATGCAACAAGCTGGAATGCTGACCGAGGAATCGGGCGACGTAATCAGCCGGGCGTTGCGGTCCTGCAGTTTGAAACGCCGCTGGAGTTTCCGGAAGGCTCACAGATCAAGATCGCATGGCGCATGGGCGACATGCTGGGATGCGGTCGATTCAGTGTCACCACGGCTCCGACTCCAGCAACCCCGGCCGCCGATCATGCCGCGATTCTGGCTCTACATACACCCGCTGAACAGCGAACTCACGAACAATCGTCCGCCATCTTCACCGCCTGGCGAAGTTCCGTCGCAGAGTTGAAACCAATCAATGATGAGATTGATGCTCTGTACAAATCGTTGCCGGCTGCTTCCACTTCGATTCTGCATATGGCAGAGCGTGAACCCGCTTATCAGCGAGTGACTCATTTCCTTGATCGAGGCAACTGGGATCAGCCTCTCAAACCTGTCGAGCCGCATGTTCCGGCGGGATTGAATCCGTTCCCCGAAGAAGCACCGAAGAACCGCCTTGGCTTTGCCCTGTGGCTGGCGGATTCTCGTGCTCCGTTGACGGCTCGAGTTGCCGTGAATCAGGTTTGGCAGGCGATGTTTGGAATTGGTCTCGTGGAAACCGCCGAGGACTTTGGAACACGTGCCCCGGTGCCTCAATATCGCGAGTTGCTGGACTGGCTTGCGGTAGATTTTATGGAGCACGGCTGGAGTCGAAAGCATCTGATTCGCACGATTGTCAGCAGCGCCACATACCAACAAGCATCGAACGCGTCGCCGCAGTTGCTGGAGCGTGATCCGCGTAATCAACTGCTGGCACGTGGTCCTCGATTCCGCGCCGATGCGGAAGTCGTTCGAGACATCGCATTAACGGCGGCGGGGTTGATTCATCACCGCATTGGTGGCCCCGGAGTGATTCCGCCGGTTCCTCAGAATGTTCTGGATTACAACTACGTTTATCCAGGTTATTGGACTCCGGCGACAGGTCCGGAACGCTACCGTCGCACATTGTATGGCTTCCGAAAACGTTCAATGCCGGATCCAGTGATGTCGAACTTCGATGCACCAAACGGAGATTTCTCCTGTGCTCGCCGAGTTCGCTCGAATACGCCGCTGGCCGCTTTGACGGGGCTGAATGAAACGATTTTTGTCGAAGCGGCTCGTGCTTTGGCCATGCGAGTTTTGAAAGAAGCAGGCAGTGATGACACGGAGCGAGCGAAGTATGCGTTTCTGCTTTGCACGTCTCGACCACCGAGTGACGCCGAGTGCAATGAGGTACTGGCTCTGTTGAAGTCTCGCCGACAGCGATTGGCCGACGGCTGGTTGAATCCTCGCGAAGTCACTACAGGCGATCCAGCGACGCTGCCAGCATTGCCGGAGAACACGACGCCTCAGGATGCCGCCGCCTGGACGCTGGTTGCACGAGTGCTGCTGAATCTGGATGAAACAATGGCCAAGAACTAATTCTCAACCAAACTACGCCACCGGGTTCATCCCGGTGGAAACAGGCTTTTGCACTACAACAAGTCCGACTTGAGTTGCGACTGATGTAGTGCAAAGGCCGGCAAACTACCGGGGTAAACCCGGTGGCGAAAGAAAATTCGATTGTTTGAAGACTAAAGAAAAAGATATCCGGAGTGCACGGAGACCGTTGAATCCGGATCCAAACCGCGGGCCACATTAAAACCCTTCCTGACGAGAACACTGCCATGAATATGCATGATCTTCACGCGGCTCAAGCCAGCTATCTTCGCCGTCGATGGTTTCTGCGCGATTGCGGTGTCGGACTTGGTGCGATCGCGGCCGGATCGCTGTTGTCTTCGGATTTGAATCGGGCTCAGGCCGATGCGATTGCGAATCCATTGTCACCGAAGCAGCCGCATTTTCCCGGCAAGGCCAAGCGAGTCATCTACATTTTCCAGGCGGGGGCTCCCAGTCATCTGGAGATGTTTGACAACAAGCCCGAACTGACCAAACGAGATGGCCAGTTGCCACCGGCCGAGCTTCTCAAAGGGTACCGCGCGGCGTTTATCAATCCGAACTCCGCGCTGCTCGGGCCAAAGTTCAAGTACGAAAAACATGGGCAGTGCGGAATGGAACTCAGTGAAGTTCTGCCGCATACTGCGAAGATCGCTGACCAGATCTGTCTGATTCGAACCATGCAGACAGACGCCGTCAATCACGCGCCGGCTCAGATTATGATGAATACCGGATCGCAACAATTTGGTCGCCCAAGTCTGGGCTCGTGGACGTTGTATGGACTGGGCAGTGATTCGGCCGATCTGCCGGGCTTTGTTGTTTTGACCAGCGCGAAAGGGACGAGCGCCGGAGCCAGCAACTATGGCAGCGGTTTTCTGCCGACGATGTACGGCGGTATTCCGTTCCGCAGTGCTGGCGACCCAATGCTCTATCTCTCAAATCCAAAGGGCGTCGACGCGGAAACTCAGCGAGCCTCGCTGGATTCGCTCAATCGACTGAATGAAATGTCGCTGCAAACCGTGGGTGACCCGGAAATCGCGGCGAGAATTCAAAGCTATGAAATGGCTTATCGCCTGCAAACCAGTGCGCCTGAGCTGATGGATCTGGGCAGCGAACCCAAAGAAATGCTGGATCGTTACGGCATCAAGGATCCGAAAGAAGCCAACTTTGCTCGCAACTGTTTACTGGCGCGACGACTGGTCGAGCGTGGAGTGCGATTCGTGCAGTTGTTCCACGAAGCCTGGGATCAGCATGGCAATCTGACTGGCGGAGTAAAACAGAATGCCCTGGACACCGACCAGGCCAGTGCAGCTCTGGTGATGGATCTGAAGGAGCGAGGACTCCTGGAAGATACCATTGTGATCTGGGGCGGAGAATTTGGACGCACTCCGATGGTTCAGGGTGGTAACGATGGACGCGATCACCATAACCGCAGCTTCAGCTTATGGCTGGCCGGCGGTGGTGTGAAAGCCGGCCATGTGCATGGCCAGACGGATGAACTGGGCTTCAATGTGGCCAACGATCCCGTGCATGTGCATGACCTCAATGCGACATTGTTGCACCTGCTGGGATTTGATCACCTGCGTCTGACGTTCCGATCGCAGGGACGCGATTATCGCCTGACCGATGTTCACGGAAATGTGGTTCAGGGCATTCTGGCTTAGAGCCAAATCGTTTACCGCCCAGCCGGAGGCGCCGGCCAGCTCAGAAGCCGGCGCCTTCGGCTGGGCGGTAAACAGAATGCTGCTCAATGATGCAGCACAATGTCTACGGAATCGCTACGCCGAGTTCTCGCAGGCTTTGCGAAACCTGAATCAGCGGCAGTCCCATGATGGCAGTGAAATCTTCTGTTTCGATTTTCTCGAACAGGGAAATTCCCAGACTCTCAATCTTGTAGCTGCCTGCACAGTCGAGCGGTTGATCGCGTTCGACGTAACGAAGCGCTTCCTCAGGCGTTAGAGAACGCATGGTCAGCCGCGTTTCATCCATGATCGAAATCAAACGCTTGCCTGGAGCGGCAATGCAAACGGCGGTGAGCAGCCGATGAGTTTTCCCGGACATGGACAGCAATTGATCAACTGCAGCGGACACGGTGCCCGGTTTGCCGAGGACTTGTCCGTTCAAATCCGCCAATTGGTCGGAGCCAATGACAATGGCTTCGGGAAACCTCCGAAACACGGCCAGCGTTTTTTCCTTCGCAAGGCGTTGAGCAAGCCTATCTGGAGTCGGTTCCAGATCGTGAAACGCGTGCTCGTCGACATCGGGTGAAATGAAATCAAAGCTGGCAAGCAGTCGTCCGAGCAGCTCACGCCGGTAACGTGAGCTGCTGGCCAGGAGGATTTGCAGTGACATGGACGACTCCGTTACCTTCGTTCATCAAAGGCCGGAAGAAAGCTTAACGATGAATAGTTCAACTGTCGCAAAATTTCATTTATTGACGCCACTCAGCTTGCCTGGGTGGTGAAGCGTTTGGCAACCA
>JBILXT010000682.1:0-2689 GCA_044378235.1 Planctomycetaceae bacterium | reverse complement strand
GTACGGTCTCCTGAGCATCGACTGGCGAGAGAAGCGAGATAACACCAAGAATCATCGGAGTTATCCACCCGGCCGTTCGCAACGATTGCATCTTCGAATCCTCTGGCAAATTCTGTAGACTGTTCTGTCTGAACCATTCGCAATGGTAATCCGACATTCCAACCAACGGTAGGATGCGCTGCACCTTCTTTGCTGGGAAGTGACATGAAGACGGCTCAAATCCTTGGCTCTGCGCTTTGCCTGATCTTCGTTGCAGACACGATCACGGCACAACAAACATTGGATCAGCAAAACTCCTCACAGTCGATCCCCGGCTGCCTCATGGAAGATCGCTTCTTTGAAGACGAGGTCTGGGCCAAGGTTGGAGAACGCACATGCTTGAGATGCCACAACGAAAAAGGGGAAGCCGCTGAAAGTGCATTTCGATTGCTCAAGCCTGATCTGACAGGCTCAACAGATTCAACGTGGCTGGCTCAAAACAAAACAGCATTCGAATCCATGGCCAGGTTGGCTGAAGGCGATGACTCACGACTCCTGTTAAAGGCTACGGGACAGCTCGATCACGGCGGTGGAGAAGTACTGAAGGCCGATTCCACCGGACTCAGGATACTCCAGCGATTTGTTCGTCGACTCAATCAGCAGGATACACCACAACCTGACGATGATATGTCGAAAGAGTCCGCTGCCGCAGCATTCTTCGAAGGTCTTACGATGCTGCCTCCGAATCAACGGCTGCGGCGCATCACGCTTTCTCTGGCGGGAAGACTTCCAACCACGGCTGAACTCGATGAGGTTCGTCAGAATGGCGATGAGGCCGTTGCAGCGATTCTCGAACGAGTCTTTCAGGAAGATGCCTTTTACGAGCGACTCAAAGAGGGCTTCAATGACATCTTTCTGACCGTCGGCATTGAAGACAATGCAGAGACACTGCTGTCGTATCATCACTTTGAGAAGACAAGACTCTGGTATCAGCACTGGGACTTCAGCAACCTGCCCGAAGCCGAACGAGAACGCGCGGGATGGAAGCTGGCGGACGTCTATCGCGACTCTCTTCTACAGGAACCGTTACGGATGATCGAATACATCGTTCGCAACGACCGTTCGTTCACTGAGATCGCCACGGCCGACTATATCATGGTCTCGCCGCATTCGGCGCGCGGCTATGGGATCTTCGAAAGCATCAAAGACCAGTTCAAGAATCCCGAAGACCCGTTCGAATACATTCCCGCGAAGCTGCCCGCGCTCACGGGCCGTGATGGCAAGACGCAGGAATCGGCAACCGGACTCTATCCGCACGCCGGATTTCTCAGCATGTTTCATTACCTGCGACGATATCCGTCCACGGAGACCAATCGCAATCGCCTGCGTGCTCGCATGTTCTATCAGCATTTTCTGGGCATCGACATCATGCAGCTCGCGCCGCGTTCGACGGATGCATCAGCCGTCGCTGCGAAGTATGAAATCCCCACGATGCAGGCTCCGGACTGCGTCGTATGCCATCGTACCATCGATCCCGTGTCGAGCATTTTTCAGGACTTCGATTTTGAAGGCCACGTGATTCCTCGCAAAGATGGCTGGTACAAAGATATGTTCCAGGCTGGTTTCGAAGGCGAAGACATGCCGCCTTCCGAACGCTGGCGAGCACCTCAGTGGCTGGCTGAACGCACGGTGAAAGATCCGCGTTTTGCGATCGTTATGGTCGAACACGTATACTACATCCTGTTCGGCCGAAAAGCGCTTCAAGCACCTGATGATATCGATGATCCGCACTTCGCCGCTCGTCGTCGCGCGTATCTGGCTCAACGGAAGCAGATTGAATCAACGGCCCGCGAATTTGCAGACAGCGGCTTCAATCTAAAGATGGCTTTCCGCAGCCTGGTTGCCTCCGATTTTTATCGAGTCGACGGATTGCAGGCCGTCGCGATGAACCCGGATCGAGCGGCCGAACTGGATGACATCGGCATCGTAAGATTGCTTAGTCCCGAACAACTGGAACGCAAGCTCAAGGCAATCTTCGGTAAAGAATGGGGACGACTCAACGGAGAAACAAAGATTCTGTACGGCGGCATCGACTCGATCTCCATCACCGAACGCAACGCTGATCCCAGCGGCGCGATGGGAGCGATTCAAAGAATCCTTGCTAACGACGTGGCCTGTTATCACGTGGCTCGTGACTTTCGGCGAGAAACCCCGGAGCGACTTTTGTTCTCATCGATTGAGCCGAGTGTCGTGCCTGGCGATGACATGTCGAATCAACGAATTCGCCAGACGATTGTTTCACTTCACCAGCGCCTGCTCGGACAGAACCTTGTTGCGGAGGACCCAGAGATCGAAAGGACATTTCAACTGTTCACGGGCATCATTGCCGATGCGAACGCCCAGGGCCAATTCGAACCTCGCGAAACCTATTTTTGCGGCGGTCGCGAAGAATTTCGCACAGAGGACCCCCTCTACACCATTCGCGCGTGGCGAGGCGTTGTGACCTATCTGTTGCGACAACATAGTTTTCTGTACGAGTAATCCTGGCACGGCTCGCGCGCTTCTGCTTTTCTCGACGAGGGGATCATGACGGAGGAAGAATTCTGGGACGCTTTGGAATATCGCGTGAGCCATGAGCTTCGTCTTATGGACAATCCACAACTTCAGTGTCTTTGGTGCGACGGTTTCATCGCCGAACGCTACGAACCAG
>JBILXT010000681.1:0-2696 GCA_044378235.1 Planctomycetaceae bacterium | reverse complement strand
AACGACTCCACGTTTTCACCACACATGAAGCCGCAGTCGAATGGCTTCAGCCGTCAGGTTTTGACTTCAAAGAAACCATGCTGTACCTGTCACTGAACTGAATTCAGTCAGAAGACTTCAACACAAACTTTTCTGACTGGCTGAGAAACGTACGCGGGTTATCCAGCGTCACTTTGTCAATCAGACTCATCTGGTGCCCGCGTCGCGACATTTCGATCCGAGCCTTGGGAACGGCCAAAGGATCGCTGCAGCCCCAGTCACCCGCAGAATTCATCCAGATCCGTTCTGAGCCGTACATCTCGATCACGTCCGTTGCACGCTGAGGCGTCATCTTGGTATCCGGGTACAATGTCATTCCCGCCCAGAATCCTCGATCCAGCACTTCTGCGACGGTATGTTCTTCGACGTGATCGATCAAAATTCTCCCCGGATCGATCTGGCTCGCACTCAGGGCATCCATGATCAATCGTGTGCCCTTGCGTTTGTCTTCAAGATGAGGAGTGTGAACGAGAATCAACTGGTTGTGCTTTTCTGCCAGCGCGATTTGCTCTTCCAGAATGATCTTTTCGTTCTTCGTATTCTTGTTCAAACCAATCTCGCCGATTCCCAGCACGTTGTCGCATTTCAGGAAGTCCGGTATCAGGGAGATGACTTCTCGAGCAAACCCGGGATCATCAGCTTCCTTGGGATTGATACATAGCCACGTAAAATGCTGAATCCCAAACAGCGCCGCGCGACGCGGTTCATATTCGGTCAATTGCCGATAGTAGTCAAAAAAGCCCTGCGCTGACGATCGATCGAAACCCGCCCAGAAGGCAGGCTCTGTGATTGCGATACATCCAGCCAGCGCCATTCGCTGATAATCGTCGGTCGTTCGTGACACCATGTGAACATGCGGATCAATGTACTTCATGTGGCACCTCCCGCGTTTCCTCGAACCGCTCCCGACGCACCTTTCATCCCGTGTGCAGACTGAGGAATCTCGGTCGTCGAGTCACTGAGCAGATCCAGAATCCGTTTCGCTCGCTGAGGCTGACCATCGACAAGAATCCGCACTGCGTCTTTCAATGCGGCTTCGCGAAAATCCACCGTTGAGCTGGTCGGACGAGCGCGGTCCAGACGATCCAGAAACGCAGCAACATCGAGCAGTTTCGCGCGATGTTCCAGAAAGTACATGTTGATGACCTGCTCGCGAGTTTGCGGACAGGAAAAACCCGTTTCAGCCACGATCTGATCCTGACTAATGTTTTCCGAAGACAGAAATCCGAAGAGCACTGCTGCAACATTGTAACGAAAAAAGCTCGATCGCGAAAAACGATCGAGCTTCTTAGTGTTTTCAGATCAAAATTGTCTGACTATTTCTGAGCATCTGCAGCTGATGGTGACGGGGCCGCTGGAGCGGCTTCGGCTGGAGCAGGAGTCGCTGCTGCAGGTGCTGGAGTTGTGCTGGCAGCTGAACAAGCAGCGCCTGATTCTCCGCATGCCGGAGTTCCGCACGCCGACGTTCCGCACGCTGGAGCTTCACAAGCTGGTTCGCAGCATTTTGGTTCGCAAGGATCACATTTTGGCTTCAGACAGTTCAGCTTTGGAAGCTTCAACTTCGGCATCTTCAGCTTAGGCAATGAAAGCTTAGGAAGCTTGCACTTCGGGGTATCACAGCAAGTGTTACACTTGTTTCCAGCCTGGCTCACTTCAGCCGTAGCAAGGACAAACGCAACGGCCATTACACACAGCATCAAATTCTTAAACATCTCACACTCCAGATCAACAAATTCACATGTGTCGCTTCAACATCGGCGACCCTTTGTCTGAATCTACACCATTGCGAACTGACGGCGGGAAAAATCTTCAGACGCTCTTGAATTCGCACAAGCGTGAATCCAGCCTGTACGCGGCGGCACGGTTGCCCCGATTTGGTAAAAGTTTCCAGTCGCGTAAAGACGCCAGACATTCCGCGTTCGGTTGATCAGAACAATTCAGTCTCCGGAGAAGATTCCGGACTCAACAGGACCGTCCGAACAGCATTCCTGCCCACTTCTTCCGGGAGTCATTGGGGCAAAAAAATGCCCAAAGTCGCAGAAGGCCTTGTTTTGGGAACGCGCAACCGCATAATCGACTCCGAAACGGCAAGCGAAATCATCTGTTGATGTTGCTTTGGTTTGGCGAAGAATCCCAACCGGGGACTGAAATTCTATGCTCGCACAGCTTATACCCAAACAAGGTGGAGCCCCCATCACGCTCACTCGCGCGATCACCGTTGTCGGCCGCAGCTCAAAGCTATGTGATTTGGTTATCGACCACACCAACGTGTCCAAGCAGCATTGCATACTCGTCAAGACCGACGGTCTGCTTTACCTACGCGATCTGGGAAGCACCAACGGAACTCGCGTTAACGGCCAACGTGTCGTTCGCGGAGCCCTGCTGCCCGGCGATCAGATTTCACTGTCTGGAATCAGCTACCGCGTCCACCTTGGGCCGGATAATCCCGCAACTGGAAAGGTCTCACCCATTCAGGCGACAGAGATGATTCCTCTGATTGACGACGACGGACTGAACGCTGGCAGCGCGGGATTTAGTCAGAAGCAGAACGATGACGCCAGCAAGAGTGATGTCCGATTCCTGCGGGATTCCGACCTTTTGATTCCGGACTGAATGCAACAGCCGCGAATATGATGAAACGTTTCCGATGGCCACTT
>JBILXT010000032.1:0-34024 GCA_044378235.1 Planctomycetaceae bacterium | reverse complement strand
TTACTCTGGATCCACCGCCTCCGAAGCCGCCGGTCCCTGCGGGAACAGTCGCGAAGCCTGAAGGTCCGGTCTTTCATTCCGTCAAGGCCGGTGATGTGATTTCGCAGATCATCCCCGCGATGACCGCCACGGCCAATCTGCAACACAGCCGCTGGGTCTCGACGCATCTCGCGCCAATGACCGAAGCGGAGATGGCCGCTGAAGTCTCTGAAAATACTGAATCGGTCAATGAGACGCCGGCCGAGGATCCAGGAGAATTTGGCGAGGGATTGGATGAAGCGGCGGGTACGAATGATGGCTCGAATGTTCCGCGTTCTATCTCCGAGACGGCAAACACCGAGCCTGATGCAACTCCATCGGTCGATGTGACGGCGGAGCAAACGGCACCGACAGAACCGGCTGCAGAAGAATCCAGCAAGCTGGGTTCATTCGGCCTGCTGGGACAGTTGATTCAACAGGCTCGCACCGGAGCGCCGAAGGACAGCGTGACGTCGAAGAAGGATAAGAAGGGGCCGAAGGCTTCGACGCAATCGGACCTGCCGGACTTCGATTATTCTCCACGGCTTGCGATTGCCACCGAGCAAATGGATCTGCTCTTCACATTCCGCAGTATCAACTCTCTTTATGGTGTGTTCCTTGCCGAGCACATGCATAAAGCGAACTACGAGGAACGGCTGCAGCTGTTGGAGAGCGTGCTGGATCTGGCCTCATCGGTTTCGGGTGCCGTCCGAGTTCCCTCTTCCGAAGAAATGCCGGACGGACCGTTGTCGACGGAGTTTTTGAATCCCATCTTATTGTCGCGCGGCTTGGTGACTCAGCAGGAACTGACCGGGTATTTCGACGAGGTGACTCGGCGCAAGGTTTATCCGATGGCGTTGGGCGACCGGATGCGACTCTTGTTTCGCTGTGATTTTCCCAGTGTGTCGGACGTCTATGTTCGCAGTGTCTGGTGCGTTGGCGATCTGTTGCGATTCGGAGGCAATTTCGATCGCTTCGTGAAAGCTCGCGATCTGACCAAGCAGGAAGGCATCCTGTTTCGACATTGCCTGCGAATGATTCTGCTGTGCGGCGAATTCGCTTTGCTGGAACCGCCGGGACTCGATCCTGTCGAATGGCGTCGCGACATGACGGAACTGGCCGCCATCCTGACCGATTCGTGCCGAGCCGTCGATCCTGGCAGCACCGACGAAGTGATTACAACTCTGCGTGCTCAGGCCGAGGGCCAGGATCTGATCTGAGGCGACCTGATGGCTCATCACAGAGCATCGCAGTTCGATCAGATCGAATTCATAAGTTTCCGACCAACGGCATCCGCCGATCAGCCTGCGCGGTACGTCGCCAATTACTGGCCCGTCACGTCAGTCCTGGGCGTTTCGTCAGTCGGCACGATCATCGCGCCCTTCTTGCCAGCGACGAAGAGTCCAATAATCCTGCCGTCCTGCATCGAAATCACAGGAGCTCCGTGCCAGGGAGACAGGTCTTCGCCCTCCATATTCACCAGCCAATTGACGCCATCACGTTTGAGATGATCAAGACCAATACTCTGAATGACCGTTGAGGCATCGTCGTCCGTTTTCACGCTGCGGCACAGACAGCATTCCTCCGGCTCTTTCGGAATTCGAAAGTTGCTGTATTCCACAAAAGGCAGATCGCCCGACGAGTCGGAGAACGGCAGCAGTACGGAGCCGGATGCCTCGCTCTTCTCGGAGCTTTCACTGGATGTTGCTGGCAGAGTCGGCGGCGACAGGATAATTGTTTGGCTGCTTGTGCTTTGTGGAGAGCTGACGATGTACTCAAGTCCCCCTTTCGCGTCCGCGTCTTTGGATTCCGTGACCGCCTCCGGCAATGCGTCTTTGGCCGTCAGAATGAAGGTTGAATCGTCTCGTTTGACCAGCACTCCGTTAACAGTGAACTTCTGATTCCGTGAGATCCCCAGCAAGCTGGATCGACGGGTTCCCTGAATGGTCAGTGTCGGCGGCAGATCAAAGTCCACCAAAGGAAGCGACGAGGCCGTGTTGAGCCATGCGGACTCCGGTTTATCATGGAGCTTAAACATGTGCCCCGACGTAACCGGTGTTTTCTCCTTGTTGACAGCCAGTGTCGCAAAAGAAATCCCGCCACGAACGATGGTGCTTAGTGAATCTGCATTCAGGCGGACTCCGCTCAGGCCAACATCGATCCCGAGTCCGCTCGTGACCCAGAACTTCGACGACGATCGCAGCAGTCTTGTGTATTCAGAATTGATGCGGGCATGCACATCAACAAACCTTGCATCCGGCGAAAGATTGATCGACAAAATCTGCCCCACATCGACACCACGCCAGGTGACGGGAGCTCCCACTGTGACGCCATGTTTTGCATCACTGCGCAGGACGATATCGATCCCTTCGCCGCTGTTTTCATCGGGCGGTGCTGCCCCCAAACCTTCGAAACTACTATGAAGCGGCGCGTCCGGATTGCCTGGGCTCACACCGATGTATTTTGCCCCGACGGCCGTCTCCAATCCGCTGACTCCGGACAGGCTTAGCTGAGGCCTCACGATCCAGAATCTCGCTCCTTCGCGAGCCAGTCCTGCCGCACCGGGAGTCAAAGTCACTGTCGCCGTAATCTGAGAAAGATCTTCACTCAACGCGACACTCTCAACGATTCCCGCTTCGATTCCTCGGTGGCGAACGGCATCACCGGCTTTCAGACCATGTCCGTCCGGGAAGCGAATCGTGATCGTCGGTCCGACGGAGGGAATTGAACTCCACGTCAGCCAGAACGCCAGAATGAAGCAGGCGACAGTCGCCCACCATAGTTTTGATCGGAGGAACAGAGCCGAAGTAACGGCACGGACTTCTCGAATATCCGCTACGGGGAAGCCACTCCTTGACGACTCCAGAGCGGACTTAGAAGACACCAGATCGGTCTCGTTTTCCATTTTGCTATCCGCGAGTGATTGCGGTCCTGGTGTCGGTGGTTTAGCGGAATCCGGCGGTGTGATCCGGGAATCTGAATGAACTGTCATTCACTGTCCTCCCAGATCGCGTGAGGATCGAAGGAAATCGAAGCCACCATACTCATCGTCACGCAGAGCACAAAAGCGATGACCGCCGGACCAAAATGAAACTCCACGATGTTTCCGAGTTTGACCAGCATCACCAGAAATGCCAACAGCATCACGTCCATCATGCTCCAGCGTCCCATGTGTTCCATGAGCTTGAGTGAAGTGGCTTTGTGTCGTCGGTGCAGGAATTCGAGCAGACTCAGTTCCAGCAGCAGAACGATCTTCGTCAGCGGAAACACAACCGAGAAAAGAAGCACAACGCCGCCAACCAGCCAGCTGCCCTGCTTAAGCAGATCAATCGCTCCTCCCAGAACACTGGACTGTTGACGCAGGCCCATCTTTTCGATTTCGAGGATTGGACACAACACCGCCGGCCAGAACAGCACAAACGCCGCTACGGTCGCGGCCGCCGTTCGACTGGACGTGGTCTTTCGGCAACCAGGGGGAGCGAAGGCGGTGCCGCAGCGAGTACAAACAGCGCGTTGTTGTGGACTGAGCGCGGGAATCTCATGAATTAATCCGCAGCAACGGCAAGCCAGGTTTTTGTTCATGCTGCGGGAACTCCCGATTTCAGAACAGCAATCAGGGACGAAACAAAGTCCGGACACCGCTGCGATAATCGACTAAGGAACAGCCCCGAAATAAGTTACCGATATCACAACCCGACGCGTTAGCGAGGGATCAACGTCTGGCCCAAAAATCCCTCGCTGACGCGTCGGGTTGTGATGTCTCACCTCAGAAAAATCCGGATGTTATTTCGGGACTGTTCCTAACGCGTCAAAATGGCCGCCTCGTAGACAATCTTCTGCTGGTCTGTTCGTTGAAAGTTCAAGCTTATTCTCTCAGTTCAACGGACTGCTTGAGGAAAACACAAAACCTCACCGAGACTTCGTGCCGCCAGTATAAACCAACGTCTTCGGGTGCAATGTCTTCCAGTGCTTCCACGTCGTTCGCAGAAACTTGTGATCAGAGAGTGGAACTTCAGGCGACGTTTGTTCGTACATTTTGCCATTAATGTACAGCACCATCGAATCATCGGTCAGACCTCCCACCTGAACTTTCGGAGGAGTGCCCTCAGACTCACTACAAAGAATTCTCGTGTGGTCGGTGCGATCACAAAATGTGACCGTCAATCCCTTGCCCCCCACAACGTCATTGATGACATGCGACTCAATCTGGGACATCGCTTTGCAGGAATACGCACAGGCCTCATCACCTGCGACCACACCGATGACCATGTCCTGATCCTCGAGTTTCGCCTCGTCCGCTGTGACTCGAACTGGCGTCTCGACCGGGGCCATGATAAACGGCGAGTCCATTTTCTCGACGGTATCCGTGACGACGTTCTCAGTCGTTGTTGAAAGATCAGGATAACCTCTGACCTCGGGCTCTGTTGGCACCACAAAAGTCGGCACGCCAGTCTTTTCATTCTGGGTTTCACTGCAGCCCTGGGCGCTGCACAGAACGACAAGAACAAGGATGCCGTAGCACGGTCTACAGTGGATGTTCATGGAGGGGCGCTCAAATAACCAGATGTTGTCCTGAACAGCATTCACAGTGAAGTCAGAAAGACTGATGCCTGCTCAGGGAGCAGGCCGCTTCTCTGACGTGTATTCCTTCAAAGTCTCTCGCGCCTCAGCATGATCAGGATTTCGCTGAAGAATGGAATTCAGCCAGCCTAACGCTTCCGATTTTCGGTTGTTTCGAAAACAGATTTGTGCGGCTTCCAAACGGAAATCATCGCGTTCCGGATTGTCTGCGAGTTCCGAAACGAGCTCCAGAAGTCGCGACGCATCCTTCTGGAGTTGCTGACTATGTTCAAGGGCCTCCCTCGCGGCGTCACTATCACCCTGCAACGAACGAATCATGGACAGGGCATGCCACGCTGAAAAGTTCTCCGGAGCGACTTTCAGGCATTCATCAATGTAACCCCGAGCCTCATCAAGAAGTCCTCGTTCAACGTGCCACCGCCCCAGCTCTTCCAGAATCTCGGCCTTGGTGGACCGATCTTCTTCGTCCTGATACTTCTTAAGCATCTGGAGGGCTTCGTCGCTTTTTTCCAGCCGCGCATAGCATTTCGCCAGGTTAACAGCCGTCTTTCCACTGGGGCGCTGCTGGTAACAGATCTCAAAATTCTTCTCTGCGTTTCCGGGATCATTGAGTGTCAATTGGCATTTTGCCAGACCAAATCGAGCATCCCAGGAGCCTTCACTCTTCTCAACGATCTTCTGATATTCCTGAAGGGCTCCATTGTGATTGCCGATGCGAAACAGAAAGTCAGCGAGCAGCAGTTTTGGGCGAAGAGCCTCGGGTTGCCATTTCAGCCAGTAGTCGATGCACTTCATAAATTCAGGGATGTCATAAGCCGCGGCATGCCCGTTCGCGATGGCGTTATAGACTTCGACGGCTTCAGCATCAGGCAAGTTTGAATTCAAGATAAGCGAGATTTCGCGAGAGACCCCACGGACGCCGCCACTTTGAGCGACACTGAGGATTTTCTCACGGCCAATATCATTCAATGGCCACTTCAGTTTCTCGGCAATCTGCAATGCAGTATTGGCTTCAGAGAATCGCCCTATCCTGCGGAGCACTTTGGCTCGCAAAAACTGGTACTCTGCTTTCTCTGGCTTAAGGGCGACCAGTTGAGCAGACAGCTTGTCGGACTCCTCATCGCTCCAGTCGGCCATCGCTCGTGTGAGTCGGAAGTATTCCACTCCGTCGCCGAATTTGTACTGGGCAAAGCCGAGGGCCAATAAAAAAAGCAGCCCACCAAAAGTGAGCTGCCTGAGTAGTCGATTGCGAAGCATTCAGAATACCGGGGTTAGTCAACCAGACGAAATTCAAAAACATTCTTTGTACCATCCTTGTCGATAGTCGCAACAAGACCGCTCTTATCCGGAGCATTGTACTTTGAAGGAATCTCTTCCTTCGTCTCGGCCATAGCCATATTACCCTTCGCCGCCATGTTAGCCATGTCAGCTGGCGTCATCGAGGCCAGGTTATCCTGGGCCGCTGAAACCTTAGTGACGGAAACTTTGGCACTTCCCAGAGGAGCCCCCGGCCTGCCACCGGTGGTCATCGAAAACTTACCTTCCGCGTCTGTTGTACCAGTCGCAATCGGTGCCTTCTCGATGATAAAGGTGATTGTGGCACCAGAAACCGGCTTGTTGTTGTAAAGAACTGTTCCCGTTGCAGGCACGAGATCTGGATCATCCGAAGGGCCTCCGCTGCAACCAGCCAGAACTCCCATCATCATCAAACTCAAAATCCCTGTTCCGATTCGCATACCCAAACATTCCAAACTGCAGAAAAGACAAATCCGCCAGTCTGTCACCAGACTGGCGGTAGAGAAAATGATCAGATCATTTCACCCCATCAACAGGGGCAAACCAGAACCAAATCAGAACTCTCCGATTGACTTGCCGTCGTTTCGGATACCGAGGTTCTGGTAGGTGTTGTAGTCGATATTCTGGCTGATGAATCGAACTGATCCGTCACCCAACAGGAACTGAGCACCACCTGTGTGAGATGATCGGAAACCCCAGCTCAGATTCCAGTTGTTTCGAGCACCACACGCTGGAAACTGCAGGGTCTGAGGAGTGTAAGGTGCAGCACAAGTATTCATCGTGTTCAGTGGAACGTGAACACTGGCATGGCCGTTCGCCATACCATTGAAATGCCACCATCCACCACCGTGGTCGTTGCAGGATGGAAGAATTTCCCCAACGAAAATCGTGTTGGTCAAACCATCAGTGATGTCGGTGAACAAGTAAGCCTCATTCTGAACACGACCGAAGACTCCGGACATGTATCGTTTCTGAGTTACGTTGCCGTGGTCGAAGTCACCGCCACCACCATCGTTTGGATTGGTGTTGTTCTTGTCAACGTAGTGCACGCCTGGTGTCATGTACGGGTTGCAGGCACCGCTTGCAGATGGAACTCGGTTCGCACCCATGTTTCCGCCGTAGCTTGCCTGAGCCCAGTTACCGTCTGGAGTTTCCGACGCATCGCTTGGGCACTTGGAGTAAGGAACCGTGTGCAATCGCAGCGGCTTACCAGCAACAGTGCGGTCAACATCATAAGTGCCAACCGTCTCATCGTGCCAGGTGATCATGTTCTGGTACAGAGCTGTCTGTTCAGTGAACGGAAGGATACGAACCTGCCATCCAACGAGACCGTTATTCCAGTTGCCACGGTACTGAGATGACAGAGGAATGGCATTGTGCGTATCGTGGTAGTTGTGGATCGCCAGTCCGTACTGTTTCAGGTTATTCTTACATTGTGTGCGACGAGCCGCTTCACGCGCCTGTTGCACTGCTGGCAGCAGCAGAGCAATCAGGATTGCAATAATTGCAATCACGACCAGCAACTCAATCAGGGTGAACCCTGATTTTCTTCCGAGCTTTCTCATTGAGTAGTCCTTCCGTTTGAACAAAAAAGTGAAAAAGAAAGAAAATTTGGTTTTCTATCTTCAGGAAGTATTGACGACTTCGTACACAAGCGTCAACTCATGCTCGACAAAAATTGAGCATTAATTCATCGAAGTTTCGCCGATCAGTTCATTTTTTTAGCACGGGAGAGCAATCACATCTCCTTCTTTACACCCGTAATCGAGTTTCCCCTATGGTTGGACGACGATGGGCCTGGATTCTCACAGTATCGTCGATCGCCTTACTTGCCTGCGTCGGAGCCCTTTTTTTAAGGCCCGATCCGCAATTGCCAATGACTCAGGTTCTGAACCTCATTGAAAAGGGTGATCTCGCCACTGCCAAAACCCTGCGAAACGAGTCCAGAAAGGCGTTCTCTGAGACAGAAGAGTGGTTGCTGCTGGACGGCTTTTGTAACGTCGGGGCCGGTCGGCACCGGGATGCTCTTCGCAGTTTTGCACGCCTGAGCCCCGAAGGCCCGAATTCCGGGACAATCCTGCGTCTCACCGGCGAAGCCTTGTACGGAGATGGCCAACTGGCGCCGGCACTGAAGTGTTTCCTGCGTGTTTTGGAATCATCGCCGAAGGATGCTGATGGGCATCGCTGGCTGGCGGCGATTCAATACGATCTCGGAAATATGGATGCGGCCCTGCTGCATATCGAGGAAGTCGAACGGCTTCAGGCCTCTGATTATCGTCTCTTTCAGTTGCGTGGAAAGATCTACCTTGAGTACGGCCAGTTCCCTGAGGCCGCCAGGGCTTTCTCGGCGGCGCTGGAAAAGGTGGAGGAGACAGACAGGAGGGAGGAGCTGATACTGGAGCTCGCTGATGCGTTGGTCAAACAAAAGGACTTTTCTGCCGCCCTGAAAGTCCTTGAAAAAGCTGCTCATTCGATCGATCGCGAAATCCTGAGGGCCGAGTGCTTCGCCAGTGATGGTCAACCAGCTGAAGCCGCTTCTGTCCTGCAGGCGGTCTCGGGAACGGCTCCACTCCCATTGCGAGGCACGTTGCTTTTGGCAAGGCTGAAGTTAGAATCGGGAGAGATCTCCGAAGCCAGAAGATTACTGGAGTCTCAGACAGAGGGCGTTCAGTCGTCCGAGGAGTACCATCATCTGCTTGCCGAGGCGTTTCGGCTGGATGGTGATGCGGATCGATCTCAGCAGCATTTGGAGATCAGCAGCCAGATCAAATCTCTGAAGACTCAACTCACGGATCTGAACGCGAAGGCAATGGACGCCCCCAGCGACGCCAAAGTCAGACGTGATGCGGCGTTGGTCTGCGAAAAACTGGGAATGAACGAAATGGCGAACATCTGGCGGAAGGCCGCTGATGAGTGTGAAAAAATCGGCGGCAAGTAGCTCGCCAATCTCCGGGGATTGTTTTCAGGAAACACCGTGTTCACAAGAAACTCCCTCGTTATCGCCGTCCTGCTGCTCGCCGGTTGCCAGACAGAGCCTGTTGAGACTCCAGAGGTTGCCGGTCCGGTTTCAGCCCCGAGTGTTCCAAAAGCGAAAAGCCCCGATGCGGGCCTGCGTTTTGTCGACGTGGCCGAGGAAGCGGGTTGCCAGTTTTCCTATCAGAATGGAATGGCCGCCGGGTATTACTCGATTCTTGAATCGCTGGGTGGCGGCGCAGGGTTTATTGACCTTGATGGGGATGGCAGGCTCGATGTGATCGTCCCCGGTGGGGGCAGCTTTGATGAAAAGGGCAATCCCATCGGTGTGAACAACTATTGCGGTCGATCAGCCCCCGGCGGAGAAAAGCTGCAGTTAACAGACTGCAGCCTCGTCAGCGGATTGTCCTCTTCAGCAATTTACACTCATGGCGTGACGGCGTCTGATGTTGACAACGATGGCTTCGTTGACCTGTTGTTGACTGGATACGGCGGAGTGCAGTTCTTTCACAATTGTGGGGATGGCACGTTTATTCTTCAGCCCTCAGAGATTGGCCTGACAGATTCACTGTGGAGTTCCAGTGCCGCATGGGGAGACTACAACGGCGATGGGGCCGTCGATTTGTACGTGGTGCACTATGTTGACTGGTCACCTGAAAATAACCCTCCGTGTGAGTCTCCCGATGGAAAGCAAAAGGATGTCTGCTCACCGCGAAGATTTAAAGGGCTTCCCGACAGTTTGTACTTCAGTAATGCGGATGGCAGCTTCTCGATCGTCAAGGGCACTGCCGGAACTGTCTGCACTGGCAAGGGGCTGGGAGTCGTTTCCGTAGATATCGATGGCGACAGTGACGTTGATGTCTACGTGACCAACGACACAGAGAAGAACGCTTTGCTGATCAACGAGAACGGTCAATTCGTCGACATGGCGGAGGCCACAGGAACGGCCTATGGAGATGCTGGCCAGGAAGAAGGCAGCATGGGTGTTGATGCGGCCGACTACAATAACGATGGCCGATGCGATCTGCTGGTCGCAAACTACGAGAATGAGACATTCGCCGTTTACCGCAATTTCAACGAAAGCGTGTTCCAGCATGTTAGTCGCAGCACTGGAGTGGCCGCTGCGTGTCGACTAACGGTCGGTTGGGGGACAGTCGCCAGTGATCTGGATTCCGATGGTGACGTCGACATTTTTGTGGCGAACGGTCACGTCATTCGCCATCCGCAGAATACCGGGGTCGAACAACATCCATTGGTGCTGCTCAACGAATCTGGTCAACGATTCCGGGATGTCGCGGCATCGGCTGGCTCCTACACGCAGGAACGCCATAAAGCTCGCGGTGCAGCTTCGGGGGACATCGACCGCGATGGTGATGTTGACCTTGTGATCTCCCACGTGAATGAACCAGTCTCAATCCTGCAAAATGAGAACTCACCGGAGCATAACTGGGTTAACGTGCGACTGATCGGGCGCAGTAGTTCTCGCGAGCCGATCGGTGCACGAGTTCGCCTCGATCTGGAAAACGGCTCGACGCTGCACCTCTACCAAAAGGGAGGGACCAGTTATTCGTCAGAGTCTTCACCTGATCTGCTGTTCGGGTGCGGAAAGGATAAACCTCAAAAGCTGACGATTTCATGGCCGTCCGGAATCGTGCAAACCATTGATACCCCTCCGATTCTTTCGACGATCGCAGTCGTTGAGCCGTTAACGAAAGAGGACACTGGACGTTGGGTGATTGTTCCCGATCGATAGATTCAGCGAACTCGAAATTGGCTCGTGGAGCGCAACCCGCGAGAATGGGTGCCATCAGATTGGTTGTTCCGTGTTGAAGTCAATTGAAAAAGCATTAGCCCGTTGCCTGATTTGGCTGCTGGTGGAATAAAGTGAAGTCATGGGACGTTTTCAGCAAGTCGACATAAGGTTGGCATTACTCGTATTGCTTGCATTGAATCTTTGCGGCTGTGGGGGCGACAGCAACTCGACTCCGTCAGCAGCGGGAAGTCCGCAAATCGCCAACGTTGGCTCTCAGCCGATGCCTGATGAGATCACGACATTTTGCGGAGCGTGTCACCAGGTTCCTGACCCAGGCAAGTTTGCCAGAGACGCCTGGTACAAAGAAGTTCAGCGAGGCTTCAATTTTTATGTCGACTCAGGGCGAAGTGATTTGAAAGTGCCACCGATGGCAGCCGTGGTAGAATGGTACCGAGAGAATTCTCCCGAGACACTTCCTGCTCCGGCCGTCATAAAGTCCGGCTCAAGTACGGTGACGTTCGAGAGACAGCCGATCCCGCTGACTGATGGAGCGTCTCCGATGGTTGCGGAGGTCCTCTGGGATACCCAGCTTCGTGTTTCTGATATGGGGACCGGAATCGTTTCTCAGGTCAACACGAGTGACATGTCCGTCCAAAAGATCACTCAGGTGGCCAACGCGTGTCGCTCTGTTCTTGTTGATCTCAACGTCGATGGCATCACCGACATGCTTGTGTCAGATCTGGGCAGTCGAACTCCGTCTGATCATGGACGCGGTGTGCTCTGGTTTTATCCTGGCGTTGCGAATGGCTTCGATGAAGAACACCGAATACCGCTGCTGAAGGATGTGGGCCGAATCGTCGATTCTGCACCGGGAGACTTCGATGGCGACGGTGATCTGGATTTGATTGTGGCAGAATTTGGCTGGCTAAAGACCGGGGCTGTCTGGTTGCTTGAGAATCGTTCTGTCACGGATTCCAACGAAAAAAGTGGGATCAACGAGGAAACTTTCCAGCCTCACCGGATCGACCCACGCCACGGAGCAATCACCGTGACGCCGTGCGATATTAACTCGGACGGAAAACTGGACTTTGTCGGCCTGATCAGCCAGGAATTCGAAACGATTGATGCCTTCCTCGGAAATGGAGATCTGACGTTTCGAAGGGAGACACTGATGGTTCCGCAGGACCCTTCATTCGGCTCCTGCTCCATGGATCTCGCTGATGTCGATGCTGACGGAGACCTTGATGCGATCTACTGCAATGGTGACAACCTCGACAGCATGACTGTCAAGGACTATCACGGAGTGCATCTGCTGGAAAATCAGGGGAAATTTCCCTTTGCCTTGTCACGATTACTGACTTTACCGGGAGCGAGTGACGCCGCCGTCGCCGACCTTGATGGGGATGGTGACAAGGATATCGCTGTCAGTGGCTTCATGCCGCCGCAACTCTATCCGCAGGTCTCCGCTGACGGGTACGATTCTCTCTGCTGGCTGGAGCAGATCAATCCTCTTCAGTTTGAGGTGCGATCAATCGAAGTGTCTTTGACCGGACACCTTTCACTGACAAGCGGCGATTTCGATGCAGACGGAGATGTGGATCTGGCTGCGGGAAACTATCCCGGAGATTCCGCCGGCTATATCTGGTGGAACCGCCGAATTCATTCTGCCAGTTTGATTAAAGAACCGCGGTAGAGTTGGCGTTAGTGGGCTTTAAACGCATGGCAGAGGGAGTCATGCTCGGGCCGATCCTTTTCTGCCGTCGAACAGAACACTAAACTCCCGCCCACGTTTTATCATTCGCAAGTTTTCATCAAGGATCAACCACGGCTCATGTCCGAACAGCGATTGTCCCACGTTGTATTTTTCACCCTCAAAGATTCTTCAGACGCAGCCATCAAGACTTTGGTTGATGCCTGTCACAAGTATCTGAAGAATCATCCCGGAGTCGTCTATTTTGGTGCCGGTACGCTGGCCAAAGAGTATGCTCGCCCTGTCAATGATCATGCGTTTCATGTGTGCCTGAACGTCGTCTTTGATTCTCGCGCGTCGCATGATGCCTATCAGACGGCTCCGGATCATTTGAAGTTTATCGCAGATCACAAAGAGAGCTGGGAAAAAGTTCGCGTCTTTGATGCGGACGTGACATGAGTCGACCGGTCGCAGCGAATGGCCGTGAAGCATCATGGCGTGAATGGCTGGTTGCTCTTGTAATTGGCTGCGGACTTTCGCTGTACGTCTGGCGCGGATTTCTTGCAGGGGGCGGACTCGTCGGTGGCGACACGTACCCCTATTTTTTTCCTCAGAAACAAGTCCTGGCCGAATCGTTTGCTCGCGTGGAAATCCCGTTATGGCATGACCGCACTTCGCTGGGATATCCGCTGCTGGCGGAGAGCCAGGCCGGTGTCTTCTACCCGACCAATCAGATTCTCTATCGACTGCTGGATATTCACTCGGCGTATCACGCCAGCATCCTGTTGCATTACGCGGCTGCGTTTGTCTTTGCCTGGCGATTCTGTCGCAGTCAACAATTAAGCACTTCCTCAGCGTTGCTGGCTGCGATGGTTTTTGTGTTCGGCTGGTTTCCGGTTCGAGTCTCCCTGGAGTGGAGCATCATCGGCGGCGTCTGGTTTCCTCTCTGCTTGTGGATGACCGAGCGATTTCTGCAGACGCCAAACCGGCAACGACTGGCGTGCCTGTCTCTGTGTCTTGCCACGCACCTTTTGGCGGGACACTTTACGCTGGCGTTTATTACTCAGCTGACCTGCCTGGGGTTTGCACTTCTGAGTAGTCCTCGGCGAACTCTCGCAAGTGATTCATCAAGCTTGCCTGCAGAGTCATCTCCAGCAGATTCAGCGGGGACAATAGCTCTAAGCCGTTGGCGTGCTGCCATTGGAGTAGCCGCGGCGATCGCAGTTGCTGTGGGTCTCTCGGCAATTCAGCTGGTGCCAACGTATGAACTACGGCAGCTGAGCCAGCGCGATGGAACTCATGCGGTGTTTAATCCGTCCGACGGTCACATGCCGCCGATGTATCTGACTCAGCTTGTCGCATCATGGTGGTACTGGCATACGCCGGAAATGGCCGCGTCCCGCGAAAGCCTTAAGCACCCATTCCTGCTCAGCGCAGGAGACACGAATCCTGTCGAAGCCCATTTGTATGTCGGGCTGATTCCGCTGCTGCTGATGACGTCGCTGCTTAGTGTTCAGGTCCGACGGTTTGTGCGAGCCACGAATTGGAAGACGTGGGGACTTCTGGCCTTGGCCGGGATTCTGTATGCGTTTGGCTGGTTCGTGCCGATCTTTCGACATCTGCCGGGGTTTGGATTTTTCATCGGGCCCGGACGTTACACGATTATCACAACATTGGGCTTTGCGATCATCGCCGGACTGGGACTCGACGGGCTTTTACGTCGACGCAGTTCTGCCGTCAGGATTGTGCTCACGACGCTGATTGGTGTCCTCACATTGCCGGATCTATTGAAGTCGGCGGAGTACCCGGTTTGTAATGCTCAGGTTGTTGAATACCCGCCGCTGAAAGGTCTTGATGAAAGCTGGCTCGCGAAGATGCTGCAAGAGGAAGACAGTCGTTCGCCCGTGAGACTACTCTCCGGCGGCCCGAATATCGGCAACCTGTTCGGCGTCAGCAGTGTGCCGCAATATCTGGGACTGGGACCAGCCGAATACTTTTCCATGGATCTTGTCGTCGAGACGCAACCGAAGTCTGCGGACACTGTCTTCCCGTCGCCCGAACAAATGCAGCGACTGAATTCGCTCGCGGTGACTCATCTCCTGACGACAGAACCGGTGCAGACCCTGGCGGAAGATTGGGAGTTGATCGGTTCGGGACCAGATGCGTTTCTGAACCGCGTTTGGGGACGAGGAACCGCCGATTGTTTTTTGTATCGGCTCAAGAATGCTCGAGGACGCGTGACCGTCGAACCAGTGTCTGCTTTAAGCCAATTGCCTTATCTGCGTCGCAACTCCGGCGATATCGAGTTCGAAGTCGATCTCCGTGAGGCTGCGGAAGTGCGACTCATCGAACTGATGTATCCCGGCTGGGAGGTCGCCGTCGACGGAATCAACCTTGAGGCCTCACAAGCATCCGGAATCAGCCGCAGCGTGAGCGTTCCCGCAGGGAAACACGTGATCCGCTGGCATTATCGACCGTGGTCATTTCAATTGGGAACGTTGGTCAGCCTGTTGTCTGTCGTTGCTCTCTCGATCTGCTGCATGCGACGCCGCGGTGCATCCGGAATGTCGAATCCAAAATGAGGATACAGGATTGCGATTGGCAAAGCCTTTCATGGTGTCGATATCCGCTCAATCGCGGTTGCGCCCAACGGTCGATCCGTCGCAATTTCTGGTGACGATCAAATCGTTCATCTTGTAAGCCTTCAGACGGGCCAGGAACTATTGGCGTTTACCGACCTGCCGGCACCAGTCAATCAGCTTGCGTTTTCTCCCCGGGGCGAACACATGGCAGTGGCTTTGCACAACGGCGAAATCCGGGTCTGGTCAACGAAAGCGGCATGGAAAGAAGCCGACGAGGCCAATTGAAGTGGTCATCACAGGTTGCCAGCCAGGGACTCTCCAAACAGAACGATCTGAACACGGGGAAGATACGCGAGGTTCAACTCACTGCCGCCCATTCAAGAGACAGCGTTGTGCGTCTTCCCGTCCGGTCCATTTATTTCACGCTTTCAGATGCTCGTCAAAGAACGCAATCGCATCGTCCTGCATGGGGACACTGAAGCGGTGAGGAACATCATAGAATCGCCCAAAGAATTTCTCTGAGGCTCCGGCCTTTGCGTAAATGGCGTTCAATTTTTCGATGGCGGCCTGCATCCCGGACAATGGAAACAAGCCGTCCTGAGAACATTGCTGCACCATCAGTGGCAACGGAGCTCGCAGGCCAACGACGTCCGGGAGGTCCAGATATCGATGCAGCTGCGGCACAAAATGCACAAAAGAATGCGTATCCAGATGCTGCCGAATCATGGGACGAACCGTCGACATGAATCCGGTGACACACGCGGCTTTAATGCGATCATCAAGTCCTCCCAGAAACAATGATCGATGCCCACCAAATGACACCCCTACGCAGCCGATGCGATCGGGGTCGACTTCGGGCCGAGTCACCAGGTAGTCAACAGTTCGGATGTCGTCAGCAGTCACGAGTCCGGGCCAGGTGAGTCCAGCCAGAGTCAATCCCTTCACGAGTGTGGCTTCTCGCTGTCGACATTGCTGATTCAATCGCTGCACATCCTCTGGCGAATATCGCGATTGCTCGAAGCCAGCCTCGGCATCGCGCTGTTGTACGATGCGACGTTCACCAAACATCAACGCATCAATCGTGATCACGACATAACCACGGCGCACAAGTTCTGTGGCTGTCGGGCGGCCGTCATAGTTCGTGCGATGATAGGCAACCATCGTTGCGGAATTCTCACCGAGATCGATAACCTTCTCTTTGCCATATAGAAACATGCCGCCGTGCGAATGCAGATCGACGATCGCAGGAGCCGCCTTCTTCAGTTCTTTCGGAATCAGCACATAGGCGGGAACTCGAAACGCATGCGACGTTGAGAACACAATCTTCTCACGGACGTAACCACCCATGTCAGCTCGATCGACAACCTCCGGACGAAAATCAACCGTGGCAGGACGACAATTCAGAGCGTCGAACACGAGCTTCCGTGCATGTTTGCGATGCTCATCAAGTGATGAAAACCTGGCCTGCAGGAACGAGTCCGGGAACTCTCCCGGCGGGATTAGCAGTTCGATCTCGTCGAACTGCGTGCCGAGATCGGCGAGCATTGGCGGTTCCTGAGGAAGATCCAGAGGAGGCGCCGCATCGGCGTTTGCCTGCAGTAGATTCAGAGCCCCGGCTGCCCCCAGTGTCGACAGGAATTCTCGACGATGTCCACGCATGAGACTTTCTCCAGAAACTTGTGTCCAGAAGCGATCCACCGACCGCCTGCCCCCTTTCTTAAACCGCTTCGCAGTGAATTGCAACGATCTGACCTGGGATGCGAGGCCTGGCCCAACCCGACTTCACGCCGGGTGAGTCGGGGTTTGGAAACTACATTTTCAGCAACAGATCAGGCAACTGACGCCACGAGGATGGCATTAGAGCCATATACTGAATTCACCATCAGATTGTGGGGAAGGCTGAGCTCGTAAGCAGGCATATCAATATCGCAGACTGCCCCCGGAACAGAATGGGAATTGGCCGGAAACTTGCACTCGGCGGTTGAATCCGGGAGCATCCAGCACGACTTCACATCTCCCGCCTGTTGCTTCCCGCCGACCTTTCAGGATCTTCGTCATGAGCACTCGTCTTTGTCGACAGTGGTTACTGGCCGTCGTCGTTGTCTTATTCGCATCGATAACGGCGGTGACTCAGGGGCAGACAACCGAAGTCATCAACGTGGGAACTCAGCGAGAACTCTTCATCGACGATCATTTGATTGGCGAGATGAAGAATGTGCAGCTGCTGGTGCATTCTCCTGTGCGTGAGGAAATCTCCGTCACGTGCGATGCTCCCTGGGAAGGCAATGGCTGCGGCTACTACACCGTGCTGCATGACAAGCAGGAATCAAAGTACCGAATGTATTATCACGCCTGGCAGATTCCGACGGGAATTGAACCCGGCGGTCCGCTGACGATCGGCTATTTTGAAAGCAACGATGGAATCAAATGGGATCGCCCAAACCTCGGCCTGTGTGAATTCAATGGGTCCAAAGACAACAACATCATGCTCAACAAAATGGGGGATGGCGGACAGTGTCATGACTTCTCACCCTTCATCGATCAGAACCCGAATGCCACTCCCGAAGCTCGCTACAAGGCCACCGGAGCTGGCTTTGACTGCATGAAAGGTGTCTGGGCTTATCAGTCGCCCGATGGGATTCACTGGACGCCGATGAAGGACAAGCCCGTTTTCGACAAGGGCATTTTCGACTCACAGAATATTTCCTTCTGGTCCACCAAAGAGCAGAAGTACGTGTTGTACTACCGCATTTTTTCGGGCGAGGGAACTTCGGGCACTCGATTGGTCAACCGCGCGGTATCGGATGATTTTGTGAACTGGACGGATGAAGGCTCCATTAAGTTTCCCGAAGGGGAAGGGCCCGAGCAGCTGGCTCAGTTTTACGTCAACCAGATTAAGCCGTACGAACGAGCACCTCAGATTTATCTGGGCTTCCCCGCTCGGTACGTGGACCATGGAGTGACGGCATCAACGCCGTTGTTGCCGGAGTGGGATCTTCGCGAAAAACGCATGACGGTCGCGCCACGCTATGGGACCGCGATCACGGATTCAGTTTATATCACCAGTCGAGATGGTAAGCAGTTTCGTCAGAGCAACGATGTGTTCCTGCGGCCGGGCCTGAGAACTCAGCACAACTGGTCCTACGGTGATAACTACATTGCCTGGCATGTTGTCGAGACGAACTCAACGAAAGACGATGCCCCACCAGAGTTGTCTCTCTATGCAACGGAGTCTTACTTCACGGGCCGCAATTCTCGCCTGCGTCGATACTCATTAAGAATCGACGGCTTTGCGTCTGTGCATGCAAAACTGCAGAAAGGTGAACTGCAGACAAAGCCCCTGACATTTACGGGCAAAGAATTATCGCTCAACGTGGCCACCAGTGCCGCCGGAATGGTTCGAGTAGCGCTTTGCAATCCGGACGGGTCCGCGATTCCCGGGTATACTCTTGATGACTGCGATCTCATCTACGGCGATTCGATTGATCGCAAGGTCACATGGAAGAGCAATGCCAGTGTCGAAGCATTAATTGGGAAGCCAGTGATCCTTCGCTTCGCCATGAAAGAGGCAGATTTGTACTCGTTGATCTTTCAGTAGCGGCATCTCACGCAGCTCAGAATCACTTCCTGCCCATCAGCAGATTTCCGCCGTTCTGAGGAACATCTGGCAGCCCGGCAAGAAGCGATTCTGTGGCACCCCCGAGAATATTGCCGTCGATCAAGATGTGCTGATTCTGTCCCGTCAGGCGGATGGCTTGTCGCATTGTCGGGATGGCTCGCCGGTCGACGATTGTGTTATTCGTGATCCGACAACGCTGGCAATCCTGCAACTCTACACCACGATGCACAGGATCCATAATCTGACAATCACTCATTCCGCAATCCGTGCAGCGCATAAATGTGACGGCTGCGCCTTCGTCAGGAGTTCCTGCGGAGAATCGTTGTGTCGTCAGGCTGCTGAGCAGAACGTTGTCGCAATCTTCGAAGCGCAGGCCATCCTTGGGCACTTCGGAATCCAGACCTCGCCAGCCAAATGAGTTTCCGCTGACCACAATTCCGGAACACTGCGTCGCAAAGATACTCAGATCCGTCGAGTCGTAAATTGTGTTTCCGGTGAGTGTCACTCGGGAAACGTGCTGCAATTCGACTGCTCGCCATTGACTGCCCAGCACGTTCCCCGTGATGTTAATCAAGTGAGCTGTATCCGGCACATTCGTCGCAGGCGAATCGGCAAGTTGCGGTCGCTTGACAGCAGCTCCCACGATTCGAATATTGGCTCCGCCATTTTGAACCGTCGCCTGGATCGTGTTCCCGCTGATTGTGACCTCACTGATGACTCCTTCAGTCGCATCGAACCAGATTTCCGAACCGCCAGGATGCTTTGCCAAAGCGGCCGCATCGGGCGATGCGTTGGGGCCGCCAGATGTCGCGTTGTTGTATTCAATATCGTTGCCAACGATCTGCAGGTTGTGGACGTCGCCACCGACTGATTTGATGCCGGCGATCTTGTTCCAGCTGATGTGACAACCGTGAACAATGATCTGATGCAGATTGCAACGATCAAAGAATAAACCGATTTCGTGATTGTCGTAAAGGTGTGAATCTGTCAACAGGAAATCGCGATTGCGTTCTACCAGATGCACCGCAATGCGGCATTGGCGAATCAGCACCTGCGAGACGATACACTTCATCGTTCTCCGCAGTTCAATGCCGACGGAGTTTGCATGTTCGCCAACGATCTCAATCCCGGAGATGATCGGAAAGCGTTCTTTGTCCCACGTGTGAGGCTGCACGCTGCCGGGAAAGGCCGTGCCCTGATGGTCGCCGACGACTCGAATGGCAGGCCCTTCGCCGGCCATGATGATTTGCGACGCTCCATTCTCCCCGCGAACAGCTCCGTACCCCTGCTTTGTGAGATCCAGCAACAGTGGCTTTGTGATGCGATAGGTGCCCTTGTTCAGGCGCAGAATGCCGTCGCCCGAATCGAGCGTATGTTGCAGTGCTTCGGTATCGTCAGTCACTCCGTCGCCAACCGCACCAAACCCAAACACATTGGCCATGACAGAATCCTTCGAAGAGAGCCTTGCCGACAATGCACGTAAAAAAATGAGGAACAATCCCGAGAAAAGTTCCGTTGATCCCAACTCGATGCGTCAGTTCTGCAGTTGCGCGTTTCAGGCCCGGAGGGCCGACATATCCAATGCCGGTGGCGTGAGCCACCGGTATTCGAACACACAGAATCCAAGGCCCGGAGGGCCGACACAATTGTCGATGTGTCGGCCCTCAGAGGTTGTGAAAGAATGTAGGACGCCCTTTTCAGGGCGTGGAAATCGCACGCGTTTTAGTGGCAACGACGGCCTGAAAAGGCCGTCCTACGAATAAATCCACAGCCCCTCAGGGCCTGAATCCCCGTAAATCCGCACTCCGGTGGCTCACGCCACCGGCAGAGGATGTGCCGGGCTTTCTGCCCTAATGAACTGCGCAACTTCAAAACTGACCCTTAGGGTTGTGATTTCCAGCCTCAGCAAAAGCCCGATGCCATCCCCGAACTGTTCCGAACTGCCGTTCGAGTCGTAATTTGAGTCCCAGTCACATTCCACAACGCGGCTCGGTTCGAGCCGCTTCGTCGACATCCTTTGTAACGGACGGCCCGGCAGAAGTCAGCTGACCTTCGCACGAACCTTCACTGCGTTCTCGGTGTCTCGCCGACGCGTGATGTTTTTGCTCTGTTGTTCAGGAGGTGTCCCATGCGAAATCGAATCGATCATCAACACGAACAGGACGACAATGAAGGACCATTTTTTCGAAACAATGAGTAAGCGTCGTCGAGGCTATCCGTCAGAGACTCAGGTGAAACGAGGAGTCCGGATGGTCCATGGTGACAAGCTTCTGGAAGAGAAGCTGGGACGGAATGATCTCTGCCCCTGCGGTTCCGGTCGACGCTTCAAACACTGTTGTCTGAAGAAAGGCTGCTTTTGACGGCGTCAACAGGGATCACTTTTTTTAGAGACTGACAATGGCGTAGACATTGTGCAGACCACTCGAAGATTAAGCGACAGCCCCGCCGGTCAAAAGACTGGCGGGGCTGTTTGCGTTTTAAGGCATCGAGTGAAGAGAAAACAAGTGCCCATGGAAGCCATTATCTTCATCGGACTTCAGGCCTCGGGAAAATCCTCGTTTTATCGCGAACGATTTTTCTCGACCCACGTCCGCATCAGTCTTGATCTCTTGCAAACTCGTCACCGAGAACGCCGCATGCTGAGTCTCTGCCTGGAAACTCAGCAACCCTTTGTGATCGACAACACCAATCCAACTCGTGACGACCGTCGACGGTATATCGAAGCGGCTCGGTCCGCCAAATTCTCGATTGCCGGTTACTACTTCTCGGGCCGCATTGCCGAGTGTCTTGTACGCAATCAGCAGCGGACTCGGCCGGTTCCCGACGTGGGCCTCCTGGCGACGGCTCGAAAACTACAGATTCCTTCGATGGATGAAGGATTCAATTCCCTCAACTACGTGCGTTTCGAAGCGTCAGGATTTGTGATCGAAGACTGGCGAACAACGTCCATTGAAACAGAAGAAAGAATCTGAGCCATGAAATTTGATGACCTTGATCGCAAGATGCGAGTGTTCGAAACCGCGGCTGATCAGTGTGTCCTGCCGGGACTGTATATGGTCGCAAGACTCGACGGTCGCAGCTTCACTCGTCTCACCAAAGACGTCTGCCAGTTCGAAGCTCCGTTTGACATTCGGTTTCGCGACATGATGGTGGCAACCACGGCCGCTCTGATGACCTGCGGATTTCGAGTGCTCTATGCCTACACGGAGAGCGATGAGATCTCTCTGTTGCTGGATCGCGACGAGACGATCTTTGGCCGAAAAATGCGAAAGTACAATTCGACACTCGCAGGAGAAGCGAGTGCCCAGTTCTCCATCAAGCTCGGCAGTCCCGCATGTTTCGATTGCCGAATCTCGCAGCTGCCGTCGGAAGAGCTGGTCGTGGATTATTTCCGATGGCGAAACGAAGACGCTGCCCGAAATGCCTTATGCGGCTGGTGCTACTGGACTTTGCGGCGTGATGGATTCAATGAGCAGCAGGCCACGAAGGGGCTGCTGGGGTTGTCTCTGAGCGAAAAGAACGAACTACTGTTTCAGTATGGAATCAACTTCAATGCTCTTCCCAACTGGCAGAAACGCGGAGTCGGTTTGTATTGGGAAGACTACGACCGTGTGTCGATCAATCCAAAGACGAACGAGGAAATTTCCGTGCGTCGGCGGCGAATTCGTATCGATACCGATCTGCCAATGAAGGAAACCTACAGCCAGTTTGTTCGCTCATTTCTTGACCCACAGGCAGTTGCCCGTCGGTAAGCCGCTGGACTTCCATAGCTGCTGGTGCGAAATCACAGTCACGATGTCTGGTTTGCAACAAGGTTGTCAGTGGGGACGAGATCAGGCGTCTCACCGCCTGAGGCGGGCAGCGTCCGGGCCGAGTGACTTAGTGTCGATTTTCGGGACGACCTGCGATATCCTGCCGCGAGCATGTTCGTAAACACAGTGCAGGAATTCAGGCGTTATGTCAGCTTCTCCCGAACCATCAGCTTCTGAATCGACGCTGGCGGTACGGCATTGGCTGGATCGTCACAAGGCGGGAGATGCTCTGGCGCGTCAGGAGCTGCTGGAGATTTCCATGCGTCGACTGCGCCTTTTGGCGCGTCGGATTCTGGCGGATATACCCACGGTGCGTCACTTTGAAGAGACTGACGATCTTCTTCAGAACTCTGTTGTCCGCCTTTGGAAATACCTGTCCGATCACCAGCCGGAGACGCCAGTTGACTATTTTCGCCTTGCCGCTTGCCTGATTCGTCGTGAGCTGATCGACTTGTCTCGTCGCCATTTTGGAAACTCCGTAAAGGGAGCGAATGCAACAAGTTCGATCTCTGGAGCAGATTCGATTGGACCGCTGCAACAGCCGATGGCGGGTGGCGAAGACACGCTGGACCCGGAGAAGCTGAGTCAGTGGACAGAGTTTCATGAGTATGTCGAAAAGCTCCCGGAAGACGATCGGGCACTTTTCGATTTGTTGTGGTATCAGGGTCTGACCATGGCCGAGACATCCGAGCTTCTGGCCGTGCCGCTTCGCACGCTGGGACGACGCTGGAAGCTGGTGAGAGTGCGGCTTTATCGAGACTTGCTGAGCGAACCGGGCGACGATGAGTTCAAGTGAAAGAAATTTCTCTGGATATTTGGCCGACCGCATTCTGGAAAAGCGATAGTGGGTTGAATATCTCTTTGTCCCTGCTGCGGAGAAGGTCACGTTGGCCTGATCCGGGAAGCTCCCATTGAAACGCCAAGTTGTGAATCTGCAATTGGCCCCTGCGGGGCCGAAGCATTTAGCCGTCGGCGAAAGCCGACGGTGACGTCCCCAATGCCCCACGAGCCCTGAATGGGGCGACAGCAGCCTTCTTCGGCGGAATTGCTGTCGCCCCTTGCGGGGCTCCTGACATGTCCAAACGCCAAACCGTCGGCTGACGCCGACGGCTAAATGCTATCGCCCTGTTGGGCTGAAACACAATTGGTATTCCCTTTAATAACACTCGGCCTTCTGCCAGCACTTGTCTGGATTTATTGATGACGACGATTGATGACCTGCTGCAGCGTTGGGAAGACCGCCTGGATTCCGGGAATCCGGTCACGCCGGAGGAGCTGTGTACGGAGACTCCGGAGCTGCTGAAAGAACTGAAGTGGACGATTCGCGCATTGCAGGCCGTGGATTCTCGATTTGGCGTGGTCCTGAGCGAGTCAGATCTGTCCGCGGGCGAGCAGACGGAAAGGCCAGGTCTGGAACTCCATGAGCGTGTTCTGATTCCTTCCGAATACCGCATTGAGCGACTGCATGCGTCCGGAGGACTGGGCACGGTGTATCTCGCCCGAGATCCCGTGCTGAATCGTCGGGTGGCCATCAAGTTTCCTCGCTGGCAGCGACTAAGCTCCGAACAGGCGGCTCGATTCGAACGCGAAGCGAGGGTCACAGGGCGATTGGATCATCCAGGCATTATTCCGGTGCATGCACTGAGGACTGACAGTTCGGATCGCCCCTGTTATGTGATGCGTTTTGTGGACGGTGAGACTCTGCAGAGCCGGATCCGGAAACTGCATGCAGAAGGCCCGGCAGTCAAGCCGGCCACATTTTTTGAAACTTATGAGTTTCGGCAACAGCTTCAGAATGTGATCGCTGTCTGCAACATTGTGGCTTACGCGCATGAGCAGGGCGTGATTCATCGTGACATCAAGCCGGCCAACATTATTCCCGGTCCGTTTGGGGAAGTGTTGCTGCTGGATTGGGGACTTGCCAAAGTCGCGGGTGAAACGGCGGACGATCCACTGTCGTTATCGCAAGAGGTGGGTAACGTCGATCCACTGGAGACGCGAGAGGGCCAGGTGCTGGGAACACCGGCATTTGCGAGCCCCGAACAGTTGCTCGGCCGAACGGACGATGTGACGTTTTTGTCCGACGTCTATTCCCTTGGCGCGACGATGTTTGTGCTGCTGACAGGGTCAATCTCCAGTGGCAGCAGTGCGTTTCATGAGCACCTGAATCGCCTGAAACATGGACAGCGTTTTTCTGTCCATGAACAGAATCCGTCCATTCCCGCCGCGCTGGAGGCGATCTGTCGACATGCGATGGAGATCGATCCTCACGATCGTTACGGATCGGCACTGCAATTGGCCGACGATCTGAATCACTATCTTTCCGGTGAGGCCGTCAGCGTTCTTCGCGATCCTGCCCTGGTGCGACTTGGAAGATGGGTCCGAAGGCGGCCTGGACTCGCAGCGGCATCGGCCACGGGCATCCTGCTTGCGTCGCTGGCGGGGATGGGCGGTTCAGCGGTTCTGGGCCAGAAGAACCAGGAACTGCGTTCGAGTAACGAGAAGCTTGTCGAGGCGATTGAGGATTCTCGAGCGGCCAACGTTCATACGCTCCGCGCACTGCGGACGCTGTTCGATGACGTGGTGACACAGAAGCTGGGTTCTCAGACAGAACTGACAGAGGTCGATCGGGAGTTCCTAAAACGGATTCGACAGCAGTACGAAATCTTTGCCAGCCTGAAAGGTAATTCGGTCGAAAGCCGAGCGATTCGGGCCGAGGGGCTGCAGCGCAGCGGCATGATCATGTCTCAGCTGGGAGAAGAGCAGGAGTCGCGCCAGCAACTGGATGCTGCGGCCGTCATGTACGAACATTTGCTTGAGGAAACCAACGAAACGGAGTATCGCCGACAGCTCGCGGTCACTCTGTTTGACATCGGAATGTCGATGCAGAACAGTGGCGAACTGAACGCCGCAGAGCAGACCGCAGAACGAGGGATCATGGTGCTGGATCCGATTCTGAAAGAGTCCTCCGCAATGACAGATCCGGACGCATGGGAAACCTATGCTCATCTGAATCGAATCAAAGGCAGTGTTCAGATCACGATGGGGCGGTGGAATGAGGCTCTCGCATCGTACACCGCTTCGAAGGATGTCTTCGAGGAATTGCGAAAGTCGGACGGCGAATCTCAGCAGACGCTGGGGCGACTTGCGGAAGCGTATCGAGCGATGTCTGATGTGACTCAGAACCTTGGCAACGTCGGCGGCCAGGAAGAGTACACAGCCAGCGCGCTGGATGCCTACCGAACTCTGCTGGAGCTTTATCCCGACGATCGAGTCTACTCCAGGGGCTTCTGCTGGGCTATCTACGATCGTGCGTCGGCCCATGAGTTGTTCGGCAGATATCCGGACGCACTTGCGGAACTGTCGGAAGCCGTTTCCATGGCCGCAAAGTTGGCCGAGAAATATCCGCTCAGTGATGAGTTTCGTGGAGTACACGCCTCCATGCAGATCCGCCGCGCGGGGATTCACAGTCGAGTCGGACATTTTTTGCTCGCCGACCGGGACTTGCGGCAGCCCGTTCAGCGGCTGGGAAAGATGGTCGAGAACGAGTTCGATAGTGCTCAGAGCTTCCGTATGCTGCTGAAGGCCGAACGCTTACTTGCCATCCTGAATCATTCGCACGGACATCTTCAGGAGGCTGAGGCGATCTTCGGCAATCTGAAGGTCCATGGCGAAGCCTTCACCGCTGCATTTCCGGAAGCGGCGGCTCAGTCGTGGGAGCTGGGGTCTATTCAATACGACCTCGCCATGGTTCAGGCCGACAACGGTCGACTGGATGAAGCAGCGCAATTACTGGAAAGCTGGGGCGAGTCAAATCTTTTGAAGGCAGGAGCGTCCGACGCAATTGTACTTTCCAGAAGTAGTCTGGAAGCACGATGCGGTCTTATCAAAGTTCAGATCTGGAGAAGTCAGCAGGCCAAAGCGAAGGAACTCACTGATGCCGCTGCGCTGTACCTCGAGAAATTCAAGTCGCAGTTGACGAAGGATTCTTCGACCTGGGACATCGTACCGGATTATCATCTCCATCTGAGCAATTTCTATCACTTATTCGGGGATCAGCAACAATGTCGTCACCACGAGTCTGAGCAACTGCGGGTTCTGGAACGGGTTGCAAAGAATGCTCTGTATCCGCCGGCTGGTCAGGTCCGGATTGTAAACAGCCTCATCGAACGGGCCGATATCTTTATCGAGCGAGGCAATAACGACGACGCGGTCACGCAAATGGAAATGGCATCCGAAACGCTCCGTGAGGCGATGAAATCTAAGCCTGAGGAACGGAGCCTGAAAAAGGCGCAGGCAGATCTGAATCGAGCAAGGGCACGTTATGCCCTGGATCAGCAGCAATTCTCCGACGCTCTTGGATTCTGTGAGGACGTTATAACCGCTGGACCGACAGCAGCAGATCG
The DNA here is from genome assembly GCA_044378235.1 of Planctomycetaceae bacterium. GTDB lineage: Bacteria > Planctomycetota > Planctomycetia > Planctomycetales > Planctomycetaceae > SXXK01. Next base: position 7,294 of record JBILXT010000032.1, on the reverse strand, counting down.
ATCCTTGCAGATTCTGTGCCTCGCACATCTGAAGGATCCACGAGCGATAACATTGTTGACTACTGAACTCGACCGGGCTGTCGAATCGGTTTCGCTGTCGGAGCTGATTCGTGCTTGTGGAGTCATGGTTGCCGACAACACAGACGCGGCACAGGTCGCAGCAATGACTACGGCCGCGCAACGACTTCTGGACAAAGCGATTTCCGAAGGCGTGTTCCTGAAGCCGCCCGTGCTATCGCGTCTTCGAGCGTCAAAGGAACTCCGCGAACTAAGTCGGCACCATGACTTCTCGGAAGCTGTTCAGAAGCTCGACACTCAGGGTTTGGCGAAAAGCGAGTGATGATGCAGGCAAGGGACTGATCGAAGCAGGGTCCGGAACTCTGACAGATCTTCGGGATCACAGTTCGGCTAGCGCCTCAGGCTCAGATCATAGACGGGAATCTCGAAGGCGATTTCCCTCAGGTCACTTTCGTTATTGAGTCGAATGCGGATGCTCCAGGAATAGTGGCAAGTTGCGGCGGTGTTCGAACCTGAACCAGGGGCTTTGGTAATCGTCCCGGTGGAAGGCAGATTGCCGGGGATCGCAAACGACACTGGGACAGGAGTACTGCCCGCCGTAACGTGGCTTGCTTCCGGAGTCACCAGTTTCGTGTCGTCATGTACTGTCGATGTATGAGAATAAGAACGGGATCGACCATTCTGAGAATTGGTCAGTACACTGAAGGCGTCATTGTTGTTACCAGTGCGAGCGTGACTCACGACAGTCTCTTCGCACCGGAGCCGCACATGAAACGTTGTGCCGTTGGGGAACGACAAAGGCATCGTTATGAGCCCCGAAAAGTCACCGTTGATCTGGCCAGGCAAAGTTTCCAAATTCAGCACTGAGCGATTTCGAATCCGATTGACCCACTGCCGCCAGATAAAGAGCAGAAGGAACAGAGCAACAGCGACAAGGAATGCATAGACAAGTCCGGCGTTCTTTAGAGACGCCAGATAGATCCCCAGCGGAAAGAAGACCAACACATAGGCGAGTGTTGCAGCCGCAAGGAATCCGACGTCCGCTCGGTTGGACAGTCGAATTTTTCCTGCCTGCCAGTCCTCACGCCAGAGCCACGGCTGATCAGGGAAAGAAGCGACTCGCTTGCGAAGGCGTGACGAAGCAGAAACGTACCAGTAAAGGCCCACTGTGACACCAACTCCCATCAGGATGGGTCCACAGACGCAGGCCACCAGTCGAGCTAATTCCGGCCCCTGCCATGGCTGACCGTGCATCACCGCTCGAACAACGCGAGTCAGTTCAGGGACATAGTTGCTGCCGATAACGATCCCGATCAATGCCACGCACTGAATGAAGCAGCAGAGTACAAATCCCCAGAATCTTGCCATAATTCAATTCTTATTCCGCCGGCACATGAGTGTGATGGAATGGTCCACAGTCAACCACACGAGTGTAGCCTGGACATTCTTGTCGGAGAACTTTGAAATGCAGGCCGGGCAGGAATGCCCATCCCACAGAAAACGAAAACACCGCATAAAGCCAGATGACTTCATGCGGTGCCTGAATGTGCCAAACTAAAAGTTTCTGGGGTGACCTTACTTCGGCATCGGCAGCACGATCAATGCGTCTTCCGCAAAGGATGCCTCCGCCGCTTTACCATTGATCTTGTACTGAACCTTCAGCTGCTTAACGCTGCCTGGCAGCGGGTCACCTCCGAAGCTTGAGTTATAGCTGGCCGTTGCCAGAGTAATGATCGGCAGATCACCGGCCTGCTTTTGCAGAACGGCGGTGACGTCCTTTTGAGTCGCCCCGGAACCGTACTCAGCTTTGACGATTTCCAGTTTCATCTTGCCGATGCCAGCCGTCGCGATCAATTCTTTGACGTCGACACCTTTGCCGCCCAGCTTCTGAGCGATCAGCAGCATGGCCCCGGTGGCATCGTCCTTTAGCTCCGGCACCTTCATCAGCTTGATGGCCATCTTCAGGTTGTCGACTGTTGGATAACGCTTCAGGACTTCGACGACCCGTTTCTTTTCTTCCGTCTGTTGAGCTGCGTCGTAGGCCTTCTGGCACATCTCTGTCCGCTGAGCGTCGGGCAGCACAAACTGGCGAGCGATCCGGATGTATCCTCGCAGTGCACGCACCTGGTAGGGATTCGACGGCAGCTTAGCCAGGTCCAGAAGAACCGGAGCCGCGTCTTCTGTCATCCATTCTCCCAGCAGTCGGCTGCTGGCGTCCTGCAACTGAGCATCGCTACTTCGCGCCGCTTTGCCAACAGTCTGCAGCGCTGTTGTTCCACCCATGGTGCCCAGGATCTCCAGCAGAGTGACTTTTACTGGCACCGCTTTGACTCGATCAACGGCCGTAGACAGTTCCTTCGCACACGCTTCTCGATCCGCCATGCGAATGCTGGCCGCCTTGAGAGCCTTCTGAGCTGTCTCGGCATCTTCTGCCTTCTTCGGAGTCACGACCTGATCAATCAGTACCGACAGTTGCTGGAGAGAAACCGTTTCCCCCAGAGCGACCAAAGCCGCCGTGCGAACGACACTACTGTTGCTGTCGAGTGCCTTCAGCAGCTGCGGAACAGCTTCGATGCGACGCTTGCCGACAAGCTCAATCAGAAGCGGATAGGTTGCCCCTTCAGCCTTTGACAGCAATGCCACGATCTGAGCATTCACGTTGTCACCGGGCAACTCCGCCAGAGTATCCTTGGCTGCTGCCGCGAGTTCAGCGTCTTTGTCGACTGCTATCTTCAGCAGCGAATTGAGGCAACTCACATCACCAACTCGAGCCAGTGCATCCACGGCCGACAAGCGCACGACCTGCGCCCCCTGTTCGGCCGCCTTAAGCACCGCGGCCAGCACGACGGTGTCTTTCCGATCGGCCATCGCCTGAACAATCAGAGCCGCGCGATCATCCTGTGACTTCGCCATTTCCGTCACAAGAACCTTGTCGATTTCGCTGCCCGGAAATTCACGAGCTGTTCCCAGTGCCAGGCGAAAGAGTGCTCGGTCTGTCGAATGTAATTGCTCGACCAGCAGAGGAATACCTTCTTCACCACGAGCCAGAATGGCGCCGCGGGTCGCTTCGATGATTCGCTGAGGATGCACGTCCGCTGCTCGCACCGCATCATAAATTGCAATCGCATCCGCCGACTTGCCTTCGGAGTGCAGTCGTTCGGCACACAGAACACATCCTTCTGCAACATACGATCGTACTTCAGGAGCTGAGTCCGCCAACGCCGCGAGAAGTGCAGCTGATGCGCCGTCATTTCCGATTCGTCCCAGGGCAACAGCGGCCGCAGCGGCCACGTCAAAGTCAGCATCTTTTAGCTTACCAGCCAGGGTGTCCACAGCCGCAGCATCGCGACGCACACCGATCGAATTGATGGTGCCGACCAGCAGTCGCCCCTGCAATGTTCCCGTTGCGGTTCGCAATGCTTCATCGGCTTCGGGGCCTGGGATGGCCTCCAAAGCAATTCTCGCCCACGACGACAGTTCAGGAACAGGCAGAAGTTTTGCCAGCTCAGGGGCCGAAGCCCCGGAGCCATAAATCGCCAGCTGCTTGCAGGTAATGGCCTTATCCGCTGGAGCGGCATCGGACTTCAGGACGGCCAGCAGTTCCTGTTCTTTTTCCGGCGACGCGGCAGGGCCATCAGCCAGAGTCACGTTCGCAAAGGTCAACGCAGTCAGCAATGCTGTGACAGCGACACGTTGTAAAAAGGATCGATGAATTCTCATGAGTCTATTTTCCTGTGAGATGAATTTGGTAGGTGAGTTCAAACTGCAAGTGGCATTTCAAATTTGAAATTTCAAATCTCAAATTGGCGTCGCGCCGGGAAGATCGTAAGCTGGGATTACAGCCTCCACGGTTCTCGCAAAGCTTCCGATCGCAGTCGGTTCGCCTGTTCATCATTCACAAATTCATGAGTCGTATTGTCATACTTCACCGTCCGCCCCAAATGCAGCGCGATATTGGCGGCATGGCACGCGATGTGTGCATTACACGCCGCATCGGCATTGCCTTTTGGCTGGCTGCGAGTCTTCACGCAGTCAAGGAAGTCGCGCACGTGATACGTCGCCGGGTATCCGTCGATCTCTTCCACAGTTCGGCCTGCCAGGAGTGCCGGTGAGCTGAGAACCAGCTTGCCGCTGTCGCCGGCTTCGACCCAGCCGGTTTCACCTTCAAACCGAACCGGGCAGGATCCCAGCGGAATCCAGCCAGTCTCGCGGAAGATCAGCTGACAGCCGTTTTCATATCGAGCAACCAGCTGACCATCCTTGGGAGCATCGTATTCAACTGGTGGCGGACAATCTCCGACAGCCCACTGGCACAGGTCGACACAGTGAGAGCCCCATTCGAGCACTCCGCCACCAACAAGCCCACCGCCTTTTTCGAAGTTGAAACCATCCAGCAGCTTGGGATTGAAAGGACGCCAGGCAGCCGGGCCAAGATACATGTCCCAATCAACAACGGCCTTGTCCGGTTCTGTTTCGGGAATCAGCCATCCGCTCATCATGGCCTGCATACCGGCGGGATGAGCAAACACCTTGGTCAGTTTTCCGAGCTTCCCAGTGCGAGCCAGCTGGCAAGCAAAGGCAAAGTGCGGCAGGTTGCGTCGCTGAGTTCCCGCCTGGAAGACTCGACCAGTGCGTCGCATCGTTTCAGCAAGGATCAGGCTCTGGGCAATATTCTTGGTCACCGGCTTTTCACAGTACATGTCTTTGCCGGCTTTGGCCGCGTGCATGGCCATCGTTGCATGCCAGTTCGGACCTGTGGCGATCAGCACGGCATCAAGGTCCTTGCGATCCAGGACTTCACGGAAGTCCTTGTGCATTGAACAATCCTGATTGCCGTATTTCTCATCGGCAATCTTCTTCACGGCCTGACGACGAACTTCTTTCACGTCGCAGACGGCAATGAACTGCACATCCGGCTGCTCCAGAAAACAGCCAAGGTCATAGGTGCCGCGGTTACCAATTCCAATACCGCCCACGGTGACTCGTTCACTCGGAGCCACCGCTCCGCCGCGACCGAGAGCCGACGCCGGGATAATGGTCGGAGCCATAATGGCTGCTGCGGCCGCCGCCACAGACTTCTTCAGAAAGCGACGTCGAGGCACCTGAGGTGACGCGTGTGACATAAGGATCTCCTGGGATTGCGGATGGGATGCAAAACACACAGGGAGTTCCCGAGCGATCGGCTTTCGATAGGATCGAATGGTGCTGGTTTCAGTCAGGACAACTCAGCACAATCAGCCGAACTCACGGACTTCCAGACGATCAGCATACGCCGGAAGCCATTCCGATACCAGGCAGCGATCATGGCCTGTCAGCACAGTCGCGAACAGCACCACCACTGCGATCTGACCAGGGAATTGTCGACATCTGCTGATGAACCGTTGACTCCCCGACAAAAGTGGCCCAGAATTCCCCGTCCCCGATATCTTCCCGCCAGATCTTTCTCCGCAGCTTTTGAGGTAACTCAACCATGGCCAATGCCGCCCGTCGGACTGTCTCCATGTGTCCCGGTCCCGTTTCGCGGAGAAGCGTCCTTGAGGCAGGGTCCCTGGGGCTTGGAATGCTGGGACTCAGCGACATCCTGCGACTCAAAGCGGCCGCGGCGGAAACAACGTCTCGCAGAACGGCGAAAGAGGATACCTCCATCATTTTCATCTGGCTTCCCGGTGGGCCGCCACATATGGAAATGTATGACATGAAGCCGGACGCTCCGGAAGAGTATCGAGGACTCTTCAAGCCTGTCCCTACGAATGTCAAAGGCATTGATGTTTGCGAATTGCTGCCGCTGCATACGAAGTGTGCGGATCGATATACCATCGTGCGTTCTGTGGCTCATGAGTTTGCAGATCATGGTGGTGGTCACAAGAGATTTCTCACCGGTCGTCTGCCAGCTCGCCCCGATGGTTTCGTGAACGATGCGCCGGCGGTCGGGTCGATCGTCGCGAAGTGTCGCGAACACTTTGCAACAGGTTTACCAAATTACATCTCCGGAACGGAGCCCGGTCGCGCTGGCGTGGATGTCTACAGCTTCGGTGCGGCCTACCTTGGTCCATCTTATACGCCGTTTAATGTTCCGGGTGACCCCAGTGAGGCCGGTTTCACCGTTCGCAACCTCTCGGTCGATCAGTCGGCGTCCGAACGTCTGGATGATCGCACATCTCTGTTGAAGGGCTTTGATCGCCTGCGACGTAGTATCGACGACAGCGGTGTGATGAACGCCATGGATCAGTTTAATCAGCAGGCTTTGACAATGCTGACCAGCGATCAGGCCCGTAATGCCTTTGATCTCTCGAAGGAGCCGGACGCGCTGCGAGATCGATACGGACGACATGCCTGGGGACAGCGTGCGCTGATGGCGCGGCGACTGGTAGAAGCGGGCTGCAGCTTTGTCACGATGGTGATGGAGAACCCGTATCAGTCCGGGGTCGAGTGGCTGAAGGCCGGAACGTACAACTGGGACTCTCATGCCGTCAATTGCCACATCTTTGACGATGCGAAGATTCGCTTCCCGATTTACGATCAGGCTGTCACAGCTCTGGTCGAGGATCTCTACAACCGAGGACTTGACCGCAAAGTGATGCTGGTGGTTACAGGGGAATTTGGGCGCACTCCACGCGTGAATTCGCAGACGGGCACTCAGACCGGAGTTTCCCAACCAGGCCGCGACCACTGGCCTCAGGCGATGTCGATGCTGCTGGCCGGCGGCGGTATGCGAACAGGGCAGGTCGTCGGTTCGACCAACGCCAAGGGCGAAGAGCCCAAAGAGCGTCCGCTGACGCCGAATGATCTCTGGGCGACGGTCTATCGCCATCTGGGCATTGACTGGACACAGTCATTTCTCGATCACAGCGGTCGCCCAATGCCCATTCTTCCGTTCGGCGACCCGATCACAGAACTGCTGCCGGTTGCCTGACTTCAGCATGCAGGCCGATGCCGCCGTCACTTGGACTGCGCAGTCACTTGGACTGCGGCAGCCCGCTGCCGCTTTCCGCTCCACAGCCCGCTGTGGAGCTACCCCGTTGCCAAAAGCAGCGGCAGAAGATAAAAGCGATGGCTCCATGGACCAAGGCTTCGACCGGAAAATTCAGTGACAGAAAAATTAATCGCAAGCCGGTATGCCCGACCACAAATCTTTCGGTCACAAAATCTTCCGGCCACAAAATCTTCCGGCCACAAAATCTTCCGGTCACAAAATCTTTCGGTCACAAAATCTTTCGGTCACAAAATCTTTCGGTCACAAAATCTTTCGGTCACAAAATCTTTCGGTCACAAAATC
>JBILXT010000276.1:0-9666 GCA_044378235.1 Planctomycetaceae bacterium | reverse complement strand
CTTGGTGCGGCGGGTTTGGCTTCTGGTGCTGTACCGTCCGCAGAGGCTGGTTTCGGTGCTGCCGGTCTTGGTGCTGCTGGTTTCGCAGGTGCGGAACCTTCCGGAGCTGGTGGGCGCGGTCTTGGTACAGGCTTTGGTGCAGCCGGGTCAGTAGAAGAAACGGCCCCTGCTGTTGTGGACGTCGCCGAAGGTGCTGCCGGTTTTCTGACTGGAGCCTCACCCGTTGCCGCTGACGGGGCGGCTGGTTTAGGTCGTACTTCTCCCGTCGTTGGAGCTGCGGGACGTGGACTGCCATCAGCAGAAACAGGTTTTGGAGCAGGTTTCGCGGCTGGCTTCGCATCTGGTGCAGGGCTCGCCGGACTAGCTGTTGCGGACGGCGCTGGCGATGTGGCAGCCGTTGCCGACGGTGCTGCTTTCGCAACCGGAGCCGTCGGTTTTGCTGCAGTAGACCCTGGTTTTGCCACCGCAGATCTGGCGGCCGGAGCAGCTTTCTTTCCTCCTCCGATACCGGCAAATCCACTGAAGTCTGGTTCAGAGGGTGCTTCGAAACTCATGCCCTGAGGAATCGCCGGTTCGGTTTCAACGGCCACATTTAATCCAGAGAATTTCGGGGCCGCCGTTGGTCCAGGAACTCGCACACGCTCCTTCGGTTTTCGCATGAAGTAAAACAGACCGCCTGCAATGGCAAGGCAGACACCGACACCGACAACGATCAGTAATGTGCTGGATCCGCTTTCCTCGGTCGCTGCTGGCTCAGCCCCGGTCGCTGCTGCGGCAGGATTTCCTGTGGCATTCTGAGCCAACTCAGCTGGCTCCTCTTCCGGAGCTGAAGCCACAGCGTTTCGATCGAGTGGCGTGGGAGCTTGCCCCAGATCTGCCTGAATGTCCTGGTAAAGTCGATCGAACCTGGCAAACGAGACGTCATCCAGATCGCGATAGACCTGAACGAAGCTGGTGATTTCCGCCATCGCCGATTTTCGAAGTTTGTCAGCATCTGCATCCGAAGCATTTCCAAATCTTCTCCTGCAGTTCGCCATCTCGTAGCGAGCTTCGACGAATCGTCCCTTCAACTCCGGCGAAGGATCTTTGGCCGTAATCTGCTGAAGGCGTCTGGCTAATTGCGACCATCCCCACACAGCTGTTGCTTTGCCAGTGGCGTCTTTTCGTCCCTGAAGAGCTTCTGTGAACTTCTTTGGATCAGTGTCTGCGCCCCAGTCCGTCAGAATCAACGCCGCCTCGAACTGAGCATCCAGGGTCATTGGATTCTCTGTGAGAATTTCTTCGATATTCTTTAAGGCCTCTTCGAATTGCTTTTGCTGGCGACGACAGCGTGCAAGACGCAGCTTGACAGCGTTCTTGTTGTCAGCGTTGACCAGTCCTCCCGAAATAATCTCCGAGTAAGCATCACCGGCCTTGGAATAGTAAGCCGCAGCGCTGGCTGCATCACCCGATACGCCTTGTCCGAGTCCATAATAGGTTTCACCGATCCACAACAGTGAGTTGTAGTCGCTCTTGTTTCGTGACTCGTAAACCTTCTGCAGGAACTTTTCGAATGAGTCACGAACTGCCGCCAGTCGCTCATTTTCGCCGGAGAGTTTCAGGCGTCGCAGTTCTTCCTGAAGCTCCATTCCCAGTTGGGTATAGGCTGCAAGAATGTCCTGTCCGCCGACTTTCTCCAGTTTTGTCATCGTCTGCAGGGCCTGATCGATTTGTTGCGTGCCAATGTACGCACGAAGCAAAAGTCGATAGGTCAGACCGGCGAACGACTGACTCTGAATTCCATCCTCCGGACGTTGTGTTCCTTCGGGAACTTCAATCGCCGTCACCACGGAGTTTTCGGCACCTTTGGTCAGTCGATCAATCGTTGCGGGGAACTCACCGTCCAGATTCAGAATGCTGGCCAGAGACACTTCCGCCGCCGCCAGTTCTTCCGTCGGCTTCGCCATATCGCCGAGCTTCTGACGGGTTAACTGAATACCGTTTGTGAGCAGCGTTTTTGCTTCGGTCTTCCACTGCAGCATCGCCTGAACATCAGGCTGTTCGCCTTGTGGATCCGCAGCGGCCATGGCTGCTTTTTGTGTCCACGCAGTCCAGTACGATTGTCCAGCGTTGATGCGTGCCGAAATGTATTGAGGGTCAGCTTCCGGCACCTGAAGGTACCACTTTGCTCCTTCGAGCGGCTGATTCAGAGTCCGATAGACACTGCCCAGTCGCATTCTGGCTTCGCCACCTTTTGCAGACTGCGGATAAAGCGTCAAAATACGTTCGCAGACATCTCGCAGGGTTCGTGTTTCGAAGTCGCGGTCCTTTGGTGGTCCGGCGTTCCAGGCTGCAACAGCCGCCGCCATCGCAATTTCGGTCGCGTTCAGAGCCGTATCGGGATCGGCTTTGATGTCGTGCTCAAAACAGTATTGCGCCAAAATGATGGCATCAAGAGGACGACCGAGACGAAGCTTTACGAAGCTCAGCAGATATCGTGACTGAGCAACCGCTTTGGGATCACTATCGTCCTCACGCAGATCAAGTGCGAGTTGCAGGAGACGCCCGACTTCTTTCAGGTGGCTCTCGAGCGCTGCTGTCTTTGTCGCTTTTTCTGTCGCGTCAGCAGCCTTCGCCGCATCATCGCTCAGTTGCTGGATTTGAGCGATCATGCCTCGAGCACGTTCGAACGCTGTCGCGAAATCTCGCGGTTCCCGGTCTTTTTCCCCAAGGACCAGCTTGAGGCGGCGTCCCATCGCAGCCGCAGTTTCTTTATACGGGCCCGGATATTTCCCGACCTGAATGGCATCATCCATCGCGGATCGCAGGATCGCTTCTTTTTCTTTTTCAGGCAGTTCACGGGTGCCCCCGAGTTTCTCGGCCGCGATGGCACGTTCCCAGAGTATCCCTAGTCCCGACTGCGTCGTTGCCAGTTGCTTGTTGCCCTGCAACCAGACGGTTGCTTCCTGAATCACCAGGGCATGGTCATTTTTCTGCGGATCATTTAGGCAGATCAGGCGATAGTGTTGTGCAATTCCTTTGAGCACCAGCACTGAACTGTTTTCCGAAGGATGTCCCAGCATTTCATTGTAGATGCCGAGAGCCCGTCCGATATCATCCTGTTCCTGAAAACACTTACCCATCATCAAGCGAGCGTGAAGACCAATCTGATTTGTTCGGCGGCTGGTGTGAATCTTTTCGAACAGTTCAGCAGCCTGAATCAATGTCTGTTTGCGTTCTTCAGATCCCTTTTCAAAAGTCTGACCGCGTTCATAGGTGCAGCGAACCAGATTGAACCATGATCTAAGGTACTTGGCTTCTGCTTCAAGGCGTCGCTGAAATTCTTCCTCGTCCTTTTGTTCATCAATGAACTTCGGGAATGCATCATAGATCGCTTTGTACTGATCCTGAGCTGTCTGGTAGATCACCTTGGCCTGATCCACCAGCGTTCTGGCGGATTGCTGCAGCTCCAGCTTTTTGGGGGCGTCCTCCGTTTCAGCGGCTTTCCACATCAGTGAACGAGCTCGTTCAAAGAGCAACTCTCCCAGCATCGAGTTCGCCAGAGCAGCCTGAGCATGCTGGGCATGTTCTCCGATAAACTTCCTGAGTGAGGTCTCTGCTTCGGTCAGGGCCTGTTCTCGATCTTCCGGGATACGTGAAGCCGCCCCTTTTTGCTGCAGAGTTATCCCTCGTTCAAGGTCCAGGATTTCTCGTACTTCAGCTGGCAGGTCAGATCGCTGACTGATCGAGTCGATATATTCGATCGCGGTGTCGAAGAATTGTCGTTCCCGAAGGCCCCCAATGAAGTCGATGAACCGCTCTTCGCCGCGCGCGGCAGTCGCACAGGTCAGTGTCATGAGCACGACGAGAGGAACGATCATTAGCCGGCCGAAATGCTTGTATAGGCTTCGGAAACCGGCAACTGTCGGAAGTCGGAAATTCAGAACGAACGGGCCGTCCATGCGAGATCCTCAGCGTGACAGGCTCGAATCATCGAGACATTAGACAGGAAGTGGGGCAGGAAAATGTGGCTAATAACGCCCGACAAAGCAAGGGTTGACTCCCTGACGCCTTCGAAGGAGCATCAGGAACGAATGGCGACAGGGGGCTGTCCCGGTTTTGTCGGAGCCTCTAAGAGCATATGTCCTGTGGCCTCCCGTCGCAACGATTGAAGGGAATTCTGTGGTTGCCCTGTGGCAGATTGTTCCGGTCCGCTACATTTCTGCTGGATTGCAGGGACGTTCCGGGGCTCTGATTCCGCATGATTTGTCGCTGAAGGGGAAACTGGCGTGAGCGAAAACATTACGCTGTCGGATACCGACCGAGACTTGCCGAAGCATGTCAAGAACGGCTTCATGCGGTATCGCGACTTTCAGCCGTTGACGCAGGGGGGTGAGGCGATCCTGCGGACCTGTGTCGATGAGAATCTCGGCCGGACCGTCGTGATGAAGACATTGCAGCCCCAGTTTCAGAACCTTGAGACCTACCAGAAGCGATTCCTTCGGGAAGCTCGAGTCACCGCGCAGATCCCTCATCCGGCCACGATTCCGGTCTATGAGCTGAGCCGCGACTCTGAGGGGAATGCCTACTTCACGATGAAGAAACTTCGTGGAAGAGATCTCAGTGATATTCTGGACAAGATCTCCGAAGGCGACAAAGCCACCATCGAAAAGTATCCGCTGGACAGTCTGCTTAACGTTTTGATTCATTGCAGTCAGTGTCTTGCGTTTGCTCACAATCAGAAGGTGGTTCATCGTGATATGAAGCCCGCCAACATCATGATTGGAGATTACGGCGAGATCATGGTGCTGGACTGGGGTCTGGCCAAAGTCTGGGATATGGAGGACGACGAAGACGTTGATCGTCTGATTCGAAGCGGCCAGCAGGCGATGTCCGGACGTCTTACGGGGCGAGGCGACGTGCAGGGCACACCGTTCTACATGTCGCCTGAGCAGGCTGTCGAAACCGGCGATGTGGATGAACGCACTGACATCTACAACATGGGTATCATCCTGTTCGAAGTTCTGACCGGTGAAAGCTACATGTCCGGAAGGAATTTCAAAGAGATCAAGCGTAAGCTCCAGGAAGATCCCGTCCGAGAACCTCGACAGGTAGCTCCGCACAAGAAGATTCCCCCTGAACTCAACGCCATCTGCATGAAAGCACTACAGCGTTCGGTAACAGATCGATATCAGAAGATGTCTGAGTTCAGCGAAGACCTTCGCGCTGCGTTGCTGGGGAATCCTGTGTCGGTTTATCACGAACCGATCTGGGGTCGAATTCTGAAGTGGCGTGATCGGAAAGTGTTCAGCGCGGCTTCGCTGATCTGGATGCTGGCCGGTGCGGTGTTATGTTTCGGAGTTCAGTTGATTGTTAAACTTCTGCTGCGGCTGAGTGAAGGATCGTGAACTGTGGCGAATCGATTGTTTCTTGGGCTTGATCTGGGCGGAACCAACGTCAAGGCTGGCGTGGTTGATGATCAGGGGAATGCTCTGGCATCCAGCAGCGTCGCGACGCAGGCAAGCCATGGTCCGACGAAGGGCGTTGAGCAGATAGTCATCGCGGGTCGAGAAGCCGTTCGGGCGGCCGGCGTTGAACTCGGCGAAATCAGCGCGGTGGGTTTGGCCACTCCGGGAACGATGGATATTCCCGGAGGAATGTTGCTGGATCCTCCAAACCTGCCGGGGTGGATCAACTTCCCAATCCGGGATGAAGTCGCCAAAAGGCTGCAGCGGCCGACAATTCTGCAGAATGACGCGAATGCCGCGGCCTATGGTGAATACTGGGCCGGAACCGCGAAGCATGCTCGCAGCCTGCTGTTTTACACGCTGGGCACAGGACTTGGCGGTGGCGTGATTGTTGATGATCACATCATCGAAGGCGAACACTCGCATGGATCTGAACTTGGCCATGTGATTCTGGAGATGGACGACGGGCGACTCTGCCCGACCGGCCAATATGGAACCGCCGAAGCCTACGTTAGTGCGACTGCTTTGATGAAGAGGTTTCGAGAACGCCTGGAGGCTGGCGATGTGACCTCGGTCAGAAATCGCATGGCGGCCGGTGCGGAGTTGTCGCCGCGATTGATCGCTGAAGAAGCCGAACGTGGTGACCATCTCGCACTGGATTTGATTATGGAGATGGCTCGATATCTGGGAGCCACGATTACAACTGCAGTGCATGTGATTGATCCGGCCATGGTGTTGCTGGGCGGGGCGATGACATTTGGTCGCAATGAGACTCAGGTGGGACGTGAGTTTCTGCATCGCGTGCGTCAGGAGTTTCGTGGGCGAACTTTCACGACGATCGCAGATAAGATCTCGATCGAATACGCCTCTTTGGGTGGTGACGCCGGTTTCATCGGTGCCGCAGGTTGGGCTCGACGAGCAATGGACATTGGACGCATGCCGCCAGTACCAAATGCATAGAGCAATCTCATCGTTGATCGAATCAGCTGGAACGCGTTAGCGTAAGCCGGCGCCTGCGGCTGGGCGGTAAACAAGAGTGGAATCCTGGACAAAATCAATAGACCATTAGCGTCTGGTTCTCCATACTCCCCGCAATAATTTGATCCTCATGAACCGACAGGATTCCTTACTTCGCATCGGGCTTGAACGACTGCTGTCGGATGAATCAAGCTTGCTTGACGGACGTCGTTTTGCTGTCGTTATGAATCGTGCATCGGTGAACTCGGATGTTCGTCTGGCCTGCGATCTGCTCGCGGAGAAGTTCCCGGGGCAACTGTGGTCCATCCTGTCGCCACAGCATGGGCTTTGGTGCGAACAGCAGGCGAATATGATCGAGACCACACATGGTCGACATGATCGTCTGGACGTTCCCGTCTACAGCTTGTACTCACACACGCGGCGACCGACGAATGAGATGCTGTCCGAAATCGATTGCCTCGTGATCGATTTGCAGGACGCGGGAACTCGAGTTTACACGTTTATCTGGACAATGCTGTATTGTCTTCATGAGTGTGCTGCTCGACAGATTCCAGTTGTTGTTCTTGACCGGCCGAACCCGGTAGGTGGAGAGATATCGGAAGGACCAGTGCTCAAGCTGGATTTTCGCAGTTTCGTCGGCGAGGCGGAAATTCCGATGCGGCATGGCCTGACGATCGGTGAACTGGCCAGATTCTTCAACCGGCGTTATGGCATTGAAGCCGAACTGGTTGTCGTTCCAATGGAAGGCTGGCGTCGAGATCAATACTTCGACGAGACTGGTCGTTTGTGGGTTCCTCCATCACCCAATATGCAGACAGTGCAGACGGCAGTTGTCTATCCCGGACAGGTTTTGCTGGAGGGAACGAATCTCTCCGAAGGCCGCGGTACCACGGTGCCGTTCGAAGTGATCGGTGCGCCGTTTATTGAGCCGGGCGAATTCTGTGAGCAGCTTCAGACGCTGAACTTGCCGGGCGTTCGATTCCTGCCGATTCGGTTTACTCCGACATTCGACAAGTGGGCTAGTCAGAGCTGTGGTGGAGTTTCGATTCACGTGACGGATCGGGCGGTGTTTCGATCGTATGAAATGACGGTACGGGTCTTGAACCTGTGTCGTAAGAATTATCCCAACTGTTTTCTGCTTAACCCTCCGCCCTACGAATATGAAAACTCACTGATGCCGATTGATATCATCAGTGGCAGTTCGCTGCTGCGGGAGTGTCTGACGGAGCAGCGAGAGATCGACACTGCCATCACTCTGGACTGTAAAGCCTGGGATCAGGAACGAAGAGAGTTCTTGCTTTACCGCTGATTTGTTCGGCCCCCTTGGACTGCGGCAGCCTGCTGCCGCTTTGGTGCAGGCAGCCTGCTGCCAAACCCGGGGCTTGAGGTCTCGTCAAGTTTAAAGCAGTTGACCACAGCAGGCTGTGGTCGGAAAGCTGCAGCAGGCTGCCGCAGTCCAAAGGGCCAGGAGACTACAACGTAAATGACTGACCCGGACTGAGAACCACAGGTTTAGCAGACGTGCCGGTTTTGACTTGTGATGACCAGGCGTCAACATCCTGCTTAATGACAGGAAACGTATTGTAGTGCCCAGGGATCACGTATTCCGGACTCAGCATGCTGATCGCTCGAATTGCGTCGTCAGGGCCCATGGTGTAGTTGTCACCAATCGGCAGGATGGCAACCTTCAGGCCTTCATCGCCAATCAGTTTCATGTCAGAAAACAAGGCCGTGTCGCAGGCGTGATAGATATTGCCATCGGAGGTCTTCAGCAATACTCCTGTCGCACATCCGCCGTACGAACCATCGGGCAGCATGGAGCCATGATGAGCCAAGGTCAGCTTAATCGTCCCGAAGTCGAATTTGTAACTGCCGCCGGTGTTCATGTCATGAGTTCGCTCAACACCCTGCTCTTTCAGCCAAGTTGCGATCTCGTAATTTGTGATGACCAGGCAATTCGTTCGCTTCGCGATGGCGACGGTGTCACCCACATGATCACCGTGCCCATGTGAGACAACGATATAGTCAGGCTGCACCTTGTCAGCAGAGATTGATGCCAGAGGATTCCCGGTGAGGAATGGATCGATCAGAATCGTTTTCCCTGCGGTCTGAATCTGAAACGCGCCATGTCCGAGAAACGTAATCGTTGTGCTCATATGCTTTCACCTTCTGCTTCTGGCCCACAATTACTTGATACCAAGATTGGCCTGCATGTTCTTCTTGTAGGCTTCAACGCCTGGCTGACCGTAAGGATTCGTACCAACCAGACGACCTTCCACGACGGTCGCCAGCATCAGCATCTGGAACAACTGTCCAAGGGCATGTTCCGTAATTGACGGCATGAGCAGATCTGTTGTCGGGCGTTGCTCATCAGCATAAGCCTTGTTTGTGCCATCGATGGCAGCCTGAAGAATTCGCGGCATCGGAACGCCGGCCAGTTGATTCAGTTGATCCTGGTCGAGTTCGTGTTTGGGCACGGTGATTGGAGGCTTCTGAGGTCTTCCGGGCAATAAATTTGTGATGAGCTTGTCGCGGCGGCCTTCCTGATGTTGCTGTCCACGGCTGTGCAAATCTCGAGTATTCACGACGGTCAGTGGAGTTGCCCCGCGTTCATGTTTGCCAAGGCTTTCACTCAACAATTGGTCATACCACAGGCCGACAGCTTCGAGCTTGCTGCCCCAAGTGGACAACAAACGGGTCGTCATCCCGAGATCCATCTCGAAAGCATGTCCGACAGCGACGTATTGCAGAACGATATTCTCTTCAAACGGAGCATTTCGGAAATGCTCCGTCATATCTGCAGCACCCTGAAGCAATGCGCGGATATTCATGCCGTTGGCAGCGGCCGGAAGCAGTCCGACTGCGGTGAGAATTGAGAAGCGTCCACCGATTCCATCAGGAATGGAGAAGATGTCTTCGTATCCGGCAGCGTTGGAGAGATTTCGAAGTCGCCCCGCGTCGCCTGTGACAGGTACGATCAGGCTTCTGGCAAGCTTTGGGAACTTTCGTTCGATCAGTTCGCGGAAGGTGCGGAAAGCCACGGCTGCTTCCAGCGTCCCGCCTGACTTGCTGATCACAATCACAGACGTGCGGCCATCAATGGAATCAGGATGATGATCGGCTCGTTGTTCCAGAAGATTCAGCAGGACCTGTTGTTGATCAGAGTCAACATTCCAGCCTTCGAAATACAGACGAGGAATTCCGCCGCGAGTTTTCCGGCATTGTTCATTGTGGTACGGAC
>JBILXT010000275.1:0-9668 GCA_044378235.1 Planctomycetaceae bacterium | reverse complement strand
ACTCGCTCCATCATATTCGGAGCGGCCATCGCGGTGATCGTCACAATGATCGTCATCACGATCAACAATTCAAACAACGAGAACCCTCGGTTCCCTGTCGTCTTGAATTGTTGAACATGACGATGCATGGAAAAGCCTCATCAATTACCGGCGTTAGAAGCTGCTGGAGTCCAGTTGTTCAACGCAATCCCGCCGGAGTTTGTTCCGTCGCCCTGACCATCGGAACCCGTTGACCAGATTGCGGGCTTCAGAGCATTCTGCTTCTTGCTGTGACCGTCGCCGTTCCATTCGTACTGAAGAGGGTTGCCCCATGGATCGATAGGAACTTCTTCCAGATATGGACGCAGCTTTCGACCTTTATAAGCTGGAGGATTAATCATCGCCTGCCAGGCTTCGGTGCCGTTGCCTTTGAAGTATTCTCCGTCGTGGTCAGTCGCGTAATTGCCCGCGGCCTTCTCCATTTCCTTGACCAGCGTGTAGGCGATTCGCTCGTTCGCCGTTTTTTGGCTGCCGATCAGATTCGGAACAACCATCCCGGCGATGACCAGGATAATGGCCAGCACGATCAGAAGTTCCAGAAGAGTAAATCCCGAACGCTTGTGCGTTGGAGCCAATAGTAGTGTGCGTTTCTGCATGACACTGATCCTTATTTTCAATCAATCCATAAGAGGTAAAGGGGAGCCCGAACTATTGCCTGGTTCGGCTTCGTTCTAAGTCGGGTTCGTCGACATTTTAATGACCGGCAACAGCAGAGCCATCACGATAAACACGACCACACCCGCCATTGCCAAAAGCATCATGGGCTCCAGCAATCTGACAACCATGTCTATTCGCCGGCTGGTCCGTTTCTCAAGATTATCTGCCACTCCGATCAGCACATTCTCCAGATTATTTGCTTCTTCGCCAACCGCAATCATTTCAATCAGGTCTTTTGAGAACTGACCGCTGGCTCGCAACGGCACCGCTAGTGACTGACCGCTGCTGACATTATCTGCCGCGTTTCCAATGGCTTCGGCCAGTACCATATTTCCGCTGGCGTCTTTCGCGATGCGTAGCGACTGGAGAATCGGCACCCCGTTCTTCAACAGAGTTCCCAGCATCCGCGAAAAACGAGCCACAGCAAGACTCTGCAGAATGCCTCCCAGTCCCGGAACTTTCAGCTTCCATTCATCAACGAGCCGACGACCTTCCGGTGACTGCACATAAGTCACTATCAAACCCACCAAGCCGGCGATCACGGCAAAGATCAGCAAACCGTAAGCCGTCAGAGTATCACTGATGCTAAAGAGTGTTGTTGTGGCCCACGGCAGAGTTCCATCACGTTCCATCTTCTCGAACATCGGGGCGAAGTTCGGCACAACCCACATCATCATCGCGGTGACGACCAGCACTCCGACGACGAGCAGAAACACCGGGTACACCATGGCCCCGGTGACTTTCCCTTTGAGCTCTTCCTGATGATCATTGAAGGCCGCAATACGAGATAACACGTCTTCCAAAAAGCCGCCTTCTTCTCCCGCCTTGACCATGCTGACAGTCAGAAAATTGAAGGCTCGCGGATGTCGCCGCATCGCATCGTTGAGGCGAGTACCATCGGCAACTTGCTCTCGAACATCCTGAATGACAAATCGTAAACCGGCGTGCGATGTCTGATCTTCCAGAAGTTGCAGCGATCGCAACAATGGAACGCCCGACTTCAGCAAGTCCGCCAACTGATTGTAGAAGACCGTCAGGAACTTCGTGGAAACTCGGCGAGCCCCTGTTGCGGCCTGCTGCTTTGACTGTTCAGACAAGGTCACTGAGATTGGAAACAGACTGCGAGCCGCCAGACTTGAAAGCGCATCTTTCTCGCTGGTCGCTGTCAGCGTCCCCGTGACCTGTTTGCCGGTCAGTTCGCGAGCTTGGTATTTGAAGTCAGGCATGATATTTCGAAGTCAGAATCAGATCTTTTCCAGGAGCCGCAACGGCCGAGATTTTGTCTATTGAATCACTAGCCGATCACATCTCCACGAGTAATTCTCAGCACTTCCTCGATACTTGTCACGCCGAGCTGCACCTGTTCCCAGCCGCTTGAACGGAGTGTGGTCATCCCGGCTTTGATCGCATAATCTCGAATTTCCACCGTGCTGCGACTCTCTGAACACATTCGTTGGATCATCGGATCTGTCTTCAGCAGTTCAAACACACCGATTCGACCGGCATATCCCGTGTCACGACATTCGCGGCATCCGACCGGTTCGTAAACCGCTTCGGGCAATGGTCGCGGAAAGTCGGCGGGAATCTCGAGTTTATCGATCGGGGTCAGACGTTTGCAGTGCGGGCATAGTCGACGCACCAGTCGCTGAGCCAGAATTCCTTCGACGGTACTCGCCACCAGATACGGTTCAACGCCCATATCAATCAGTCGAGTAAACGTGCCCGGAGCGTCGTTGGTGTGCAGCGTGCTGAAAACCAGGTGCCCGGTGAGCGATGCCTGAATCGCCGCCTGTGCGGTTTCGCCGTCTCGAATTTCTCCGATCAGCACAACGTCCGGGTCATGTCGCAGAATACTTCTGAGTGCGGCTGCGAAAGACAAACCGATGCGACTGTGGACCTGAATCTGACTGATTCCGTCCATCTGATATTCGACGGGATCCTCCACGGTGATGATCTTGATCGTGGGATCCTTGATCTCGTTCAACGCACTGTAAAGAGTTGTGGATTTGCCGCTTCCGGTAGGGCCTGTGACGAGCACAATTCCGTGCGGCAGATCGATCAGCTGCTTGAAGATCTTTGAGACCGTCGGAGGCATCCCGACGGCTTTCAGATCAAACTTCATGCGTGCCTTATCCAGAAGACGCATGACCACGCCTTCGCCGTGCATCATCGGGATGATCGACACACGCACGTCGACTTCGCGTCCGGAAACTCGCAGCTTGATTCGACCGTCCTGAGGCAGACGTTTCTCTGCAATGTTCAGGTGCGACATGATCTTTAAACGAGTCACAATCGCGGAGTAGAACTGAGCAATCTCCGGCGGCGTTGGCTGAACTCGCAGCATTCCGTCCAGACGATATCGAACCCTCATTCCGTTTTCCTGAGGTTCGATATGCACGTCACTGGTCTGCAGTTTGACGGCTTCCATCAACAGTTCATTCACGAGCTTGATGACCGACGGGGCCTGAGCACCTTCAGCAAGTTCGCCGAAGTCTTCGTTGATCTCTTCGAGCAGTTCGATGCCTTCTTCGGTTCGGCGACGAACGAGCTCGTTAATTGTGTCGCCGCCGACACCCAGAAGCTCATGGATTCGACTGCCTAGCTCGCCACTGCGAGTCAGCACTGGTTCCAGCTTGAATCCACTGACCGTGCTTAGTTCATCAAGGCCTTCCAGGTTAAGCGGGTCGGATGTTGCAACAACAACGTGACCATTCTGACGGTACAGCGGCAGCAGTGAGTGTCGATAAATCGAGGACGTAGGAAACTTGGCCAGCAATTCCGCATCAACCTCGACATCCTTCAGGTCGATGTATTGCATCCCGAATTCATCGGACAGCTTGCGAAGAATTGCGTCTTCGGTCACCACTCCCAGTTTCACGAGCGCCTGATCCACACGCAGGCCAGCGTGAGCTTCGCGAGCCTGCTGCAGCTGCTCACGTGTCACCAGGCCATCATCAACAAGTAGTTTTCCAAGTTCCATTGCAGGGCTTTGTTGTGAATCTATGAGAACGTTCGTTTGGAACGTCAGGGGAATCGGACCTTATCGACCACCTCGGCGACCACCAAAATTGCCGCCACCGAATGGTGTGACCCCGCCGTTGCCAAACGGTGACATGTTGCCACCGAACGGTGAAGTGTTTCCTCGACCACTATCACTGCCTCGCTGACGCATCCGTTCCTGCATCATCTGCTGAAATGGATCCATCGCTGGCTGCTGCGTCTGCGGCTGCTGACCGTTGTTACTGTTACCCGAACCGGAACTATTTGTACTGGAGGAGGACGATCGCGTCGCACTTGTTGTGACTCGAGGAAACAGTGAGCTTAGAGACTGCTGGATCACAGTTGCATCTGAGTTTTTCAACCGAACAACTCGAATCGTCCGATTTGACTTCTTCGCCGCCTCGTCTGATTCCTTAACCATCTCCTGCACTTTCGTAAACAAAGCCTCGCTGGAGGAAACCACCAGAGAACTCGTCTGACGATCCACAGCAACCGTCATTTGAACGCCCTGCGGTTCATTGGCTTTCCCATTGCCACCGCCACCGCCAAACATCTGGGCCAGAGGATTGTTCTGCTGCTGCCGTCCGCCGGCCGGTTCCATGTACGGCTTGAAGGTTTCATTCACCATCGTGGCGATGTCATCGATTTCTGCGTATTCCACTTCGATTCGGCGAGGCTGCATGTCGCGGAGCGATTCGGGAATGTTGTTCGAATCAAGAACTTCCAGAAATCCTTCGGCCTCTTCCACGGCTGCCTGCGGACCAGTCACAAACAAGGAATTTGATCGTGGGTCCGGGATGATTCGCAGCGTTTGAGGATTCGCGCCCAGTCCGCTCAGGCCTGTCATGTCGGAAACCGACTGAGTCAGAGGACTGAACATGGAGCTCAGCCCAAAGCTGCTGGACGACGTTGTGTTCGTTACGCTGCTGCTGGGAATGAACTGCTCGAGCAGTGCTGCCGCTTCGGTCGCATCCGCGGCCTGCAGGTAGAAGACGGTCCACTTCGTACGAAACGGAATTGATTGTTGAAGAAAGTCCATGGTTTCTTCAAGTCGATCCAAAGCATCCTCATCACGCGACAAAAGCAGCAACTCATCGCCATCAACGACAATTTGTATTCCGTCGGTCGTGGTACTTTCCCGGCGATCAGTCACAGGCGGATTTGCATCAGCCTGATCCTGCGGAGCCGCTACGGCTGGATCAGCGACAGCGGCCGCTTCATCGACCACACGATTCACCGGAAGATATCCGCTTTCTTTTCTCAACCCGGATCGACGGGCGGGGATCTGAGTTGTTGAATCTTCTTTTTCCGCAGGAGCGGGTTCCTCTTCAGTAGCGGGATCTTCATCCGATGGGGTTTTGATTCCTTTGATCGGTCCGCTCTTCTTGGGCACGACAATGCGAATCGATGTCTTCTCGCTGGCCTGCCATTCCTGCTCGAGGTACTTAAAGAACTCTTCCGGATCACGGCCTCGCAGCGAATAGCGTCGAATGTTGCCGCCCTCACCCTTTTTCTTAAGCCCGGTTCCGTCTTCACCCAGATCAGCGAGCACTTGCTTGATCTGCTCAACCTGCAGAGCAGTCCCCTTTACAATGATGCGATTTCCGTAGAGGTCTGTTTCCACTGTTGGTGCATTGGCTCCCTCAGCGACAAACAGATTCCGCAGCGTCGCAGCCGCCGTCAGAGGATCCATCTTGGCCAACGGAATAACGGCCACAGAACCGCTGGCTCCCGTACCTTCACTAAACGACTTCACCCATTCTTCGACTTGCTCATGCTGGCGAGCTGTGGCGAAGATATGGACAGTCCCCGCGGTGACATCTTCGTTGACGACCACGCCCGGCATCATCGCGGTAATGCTTTGAGCCACCTGATCAGATCGCCCCGCAACTCGATAAACTCGCAGGTAAGGCCCGGTGTTTCCTTCGCGAGTCAGTTTGGTTCCGTCGGGCAACTCGGAGATGTCAATCGCCTTGATGATCTCTTCCACCAGCGTCTGCTGATCGGGTGAAGCTGTCACGAACAGGCTGTTCGTGCGAATATCCGACATCACCTGAAGCTGTGAGTTCGAAGCGACTGGAGCTGGTGTCGGACTCGGTGGTCCACGTCGATCGCCACCCGCCCCGGAACTCACATTTGCGACACCCTGACGCATCCCAAACTGGCTGAGCAGCATGAACTCTGCTTCTTCGGCGTCGATGTTCGTCAGCATATAGGTCTTGAAGACCAGGTCGCCCTTGCGACGACTCACGGACATGTCCACATAGGACTTGATGCGACGAAGATTGGAACCAGTATCTGCGATAATCAGGGAGCCCGTCTGAGTAAACGCCGTCATCGTACCGAGGCTGCCCAGAAGCTGTTCCACTTCCTGAGCCATCACGCCAACATCCAGTTTCTCCAGAGGAATCTCGATCCGCACGATTTCGTTTTCACCGATCTTGTGGATTCCCTGCTCAACCTTCAGCAACTCATCAACAGCAACGTCCGGGATCAGATTCGGAGGAATTCCTTTGTCAACGTTGATGCAAACCAGGAAACCGTCCTTCAGCAACAGTGCGTAGCCCTTTCGTTGCAGATAGCCGTTAAGAATATCCAGGGCCTTTCCGGCGTTGTACTCTTTCGTATCGATGTGACTGAATGTTCCCGGCGGAACCTGATTCAGATCCAGCGTATAACCCGCGCCGGCAGCGAAGTCCTGCAGCACCTGATCCCACGGAGCGTATCGAAAGTTGAAGGAGAACTTTTCGACAAGTTGATCAGGACCTGCTCCGTCGGAAGTGCCGCCAAAGCTGGAGACGATTTCTGCTCCGGCCGGAGGTGCCGCGTCGGGAGAAACGCCGCCTGGCTGCGCCGGAGTGTTTGGACTATTCATGGCAGGAGCAGCTCCGGGAACACCGGCAACTGCCGGAGCAGAAGCAGACTGTTCAGCCCACTTCTTCTTCTGCTCATCATTCAGAACCGCCAGGTACTTACCTTCCCACTCTTTTTTAAACGCTTCCTGTTGTTCCGGAGTCGTCTCAAAACCCAGTTTCGAAGAGGCCTCTCGCCGCTGCGTGGCGAGCTCGTCGATTGTCTTTTTCTGTTCCTCGGTGATTCCCAACTCTGCCGCGATGCGAGAGTCAGAAAATGCCCGGACTCCCGCTTGCTGAATGTAAAGCGACCTTAAGAGCTTCAGCTGTCGACTGTCCAGAACCTTCAACGCTCTGGCATTCGCGTCTTCTTTGGCTTTGACAGTGGCCAGCTTCATTTCATCGCGAATCTTCGTTCGTTCCGCCTCGTCGGCCGTCTCCTTCATCCGCTGAAGGAACGGCTCAAACACTTCGCGTCCAGGAGAACCGCCCTTAGCCGCCTCGGCCAGCGCATCTTGCTGTGACTGCGACAACCCTAGCTGCAACACCAACTCATCATTTCGAAGTAAATCGAGTTCACTTCCGAGGCGGGGACCATCCTGCGCAGAAGCCATTTCCAGACTCGCCACGACTGGAATGACGCAAAGAAGCAGAACTGCGCGAAGAACTGATTTTGGTCGACGGATTCTCATGCTTCTCTTCCGTTGCTGTTCGCAACTCATCAAAACGCTGGACGCCAGAAAATGAACATATGAACACATTTTCATGTTGCGCCAACCACGGTTCCTTTTTAGATGCTTCAGGACCGTTAATGCATATTACAAATCACCCATTCTTCGCAAACTCGACAACAATTCGCGTTTTCTCCCTCCAGAATTGGCGGAAACCACGAACTCCAGGAAGATTACAGAGAGATTAACGGTTACAGCAACCGCTGGCAGCAAACAACGTTGTAGAACACTTGTCTGGGTAATTGGCAGAAACAGTACTGTCGAAGCTTCAAACCCAGGCAAAGGTTCCGGGAGTCTGGAAAAATCCCAAAACATCACGATTCGTGGATATCCTGCCGGGGTTAACCGGCTACTGCTGCGTCAAGATAAGGAATTCGGGTTAGACGTAGTGGATCTGGCTAAAGATCCACTAGCTGCAGGACCTTTAGCAAGGTCCACTACCCGAAACTTGAATCTTGACGAAGCACTAGAAGCCTTGAATGTCACGTGATGATGGCTGTTTCGAACATTTCCAAATGATCATCTCCGACCTTGAACCTCAATCAGAGGGGCAAATAATGAAGCGTTTGTTCACTATCTTCATGTTGGCAACCTCGACCCTGACTTTACTCAGCAATCTCAGCATGGGGCAGGATCGAGGTGACCGCGGGGACAGACGAGACCGGGGAGGCTTCGGGGGAGATTCTGGGCGAGGCGATCGTGGCGGCTTCGGAGGAGCACCTTCTGGAATGGGCGGACCTCCATCAGGTTTCGGCGGCGGCGGCTTTGGCGGACCTCCGGGGGGATTTGGCGGGGGCGGTTTTGGAGGGCCTCCTGGCGGATTTGGTGGAGGTGGATTCGGTGGTCCTCCGGGCGGATTTGGCGGCGGTGGTTTTGGTGGACCTCCAGGCGGTTTCGGGGGAGGCGACCGTGAAAGCCGGTTCGGCTCGATGATGGACTCCAACGGGAATGGTAAGGTCGATCAGGAGGAGATTGACCGGATGCCTTCGTTTGTCCGTGACATGATGAAGGCTCGAGGGGTCGAGCTGAAGGCTGGCATGTCCCTGGATGACATGCGAAACAGCTTTCGCAGCAGCTTCACTCAGGGAAGCATGGGCCCAAGCGGACAGCCCAACGATCCGAATCGCAGCGGTGCCAGCGGAGCCGTGGTGCTGACGCCTTACAAGATGAAACCAAAAAAGCCGCTGACGATCACGCTGCCTCCGGCTTATAGTGAAGTTGATACGGACTTCGATGGCCAGATTGCGATGCACGAATGGATGTTGACTCGCCGTGTTGATCTAGAGAAGTTTGATTCAATGGACATCGACTCCGACGGCTACCTTATTCCGGAAGAACTGGCGATGGCTGATGCTGCAGCGGCGGCCGCGAACCAGCCTGCAGTCGCATCCGCGGAAAGAAAACGATTGTTAATCGTTAACGCAGCTCCAACGAAAGCTAAAGCCACTTCGAACAATGGACAGCCGGGGGCAAATCAGCCTGGCACTCCACCGCAACCAGGCCAGGACAGCAGCAGTCGTGGCGGATGGGGCAGTGGCGATCCGGCGGCCATGGCTTCAGAATCGTTTAAGCGTCTTGATGGTAACGGCGACGGATTCATCGACACCGAAGAGTGGCAGAACAGCCGAAGGACTCGCGGAATGTTCGAACAGGCCGGAATTCGACTTGAGAAGATGAGCCTCGAACAGTTCTCTCAGCACTACGTGCGATTGATGAACAGTGGTGGCGGGCGATAGGTCGTTATTGAACGCAGCGATTATTCATCTGCCGGGCCGCTTCGCGCATTGTGACAAGAAGACTCGATTGATCGGATTGGGGTCCGGAGATTGCCGGCGACGTTTCCGGAGCAGATCAGAGCATCATCTCTGACACGATTCCGCGAACATCCATCTCGAATTCAATCTCTTCGATTGGCGGCCGAGAATCGTGCCACGTGACTCCGAACAAGCCTGCTTTTCCGATTCGTGGATTGATGAGATCCTGAATGATCTGATCACAAGAATGGGCTGCGTAGACGTTGGTGCGATTGACTGCGTCCCAGGATGTCCCAAGCTTTTGTAATCGCTGCTCCATCAGGTCCATGACAAACTCGGCTTTTGTTCGTAGGCCCGCCGGAGATGTGTTCGCCAGCTCAATGATTCCATCTCGCTGAAGAACTCCCTCCGGAAGCTCGCCAGCGCCTGCAACAACGAAGGTTGGAGTCTGACTGTTCGCGGCCCGTCGAGTAAACGCAAATGCGTAAAGCGAAGGCTCTGCTGGCGGTACAAGTCGTGGAGCAATATTCGTCCGGGCAACAGGATTGACTCCATCAACGAATACGCCCCAATCTTTCAGGATCGCGGCGTATTGCGAGTTGAAGTCACTGAACCCCTGAAACGTAAATGGCTTC
>JBILXT010000274.1:0-9672 GCA_044378235.1 Planctomycetaceae bacterium | reverse complement strand
TCAGGCAGATCATGTCCCCGGCCGCCGAAGAAAGTTCTTTGAATCCTCTGCCGGCTTGCTCCGAAGTGACGACGATTCCAGCCGTTTCCTTAACGAATCCAGCAGAGGCTGATCATGCGACTTTCTACGGTTTGTCATCGTTTGGTTTTCGTTTTCACAGCGCTGTTGAGTATTTTGTCAGCGTCGGCCGACGATCCGACAGAACTGATCATTTGGCCAAATGGGCATCCAGAACCCAAAGTCAACGCTGACCCGCCGGAGGAATTGGTGAAAGGGCCGGACGGGCTGACTCGGCGATTTAACGTGTCGACGCCTCGCCTTTTGATCTACCAGCCCGAAAAGAAGATTGCCACAGGAGCTGCGATCATCGTGGTTCCCGGCGGAGGTTTCGGCCGACTATCTGATGAACACGAAGGCTCCGATGTTTGCCGCTGGCTTTCGTCGCTGGGGATCGTCAGCATCGAATTGGCCTATCGTACTCCGACTAACAAACACGCGAGTCCCGTCGCAGGCCCTGCGCAGGATTTACAGCAAGCACTTTTGACTGTTCGTGATCGAGCCAAGGAGCTGAATATTGATCCGGAACGAGTTGGTGTGATGGGATTCTCTGCCGGTGGCCAAACGGCTCTGGTGGCTATGGCAGGCAAAGCTGTGGTTTCGTTCGGAGGCGATGCCAAACAGATTCGGCCCAATCTGGCTCTGTTGATTTATCCATATCAGGTCATGAATCCTGACGGGACTGCAATCCGAGCAGACGTTGATCTCGACTCCGGCATGCCGCCGGTCTTTCTTGCACAGTCGCTTGATGATAAAGCGTCCCCGCCTCAGGGCAGTGCGATGTTGTTCATGGAACTCGCGAAGCGTCAGATTCCGACCGAGCTGCATATCTATGAAACCGGCGGACATGGTTGGGGAATGCGGCATCGGACTCCGCCGCCCGGAGCTCGTGACTGGTCCGAACGAGCGGCCGTGTGGTTGCGACTTCACAAGTTCGCAGCAGAGGTGACGACGGAGGAAGCGAAATGAGCGGTGCGGCGCTAGCCGCCGGTGTTTGCCAGCGGTCCTTGTAGACAATCACCGGCGGCTAGCGCCGTTCCGCTCACGAATTTTGCCCCTTTTTATTGTAGCGTAAGGGCGCGAGCCTTTCGGTGTCTGTTCGAAATTTGCATTCCATCACCGGACGGCTGGCGCCGTGCCGCTAAAAAGTGCTGCACTTCAAGCCACCAACCCCTACTGCCCCAGCTGCTTCGAACGCAGCGTCGACGCTTCCACAGCCGACATCACGGCGGCTCGCAAACCGCCGCTTTCCAGTGCATGCAAACCTGCGATCGTTGTACCGCCTGGGCTGGTGACAGAATCTTTCAGCACCGCGGGATGAAGGCCTGTTGCAAGTTGCATTTCGCCAGCACCTGCGACCGTGGCGGAGGCCAGTCGAGTCGCCGTCGCGCGAGGCAGGCCCATTTTGACTCCGCCATCGCTCAGAGCTTCAATAATCTGAAACACATAAGCGGGACCGCTGCCGGATAAGCCCGTGACGGCATCTAAAAGTGACTCTGGAACGATCTCCACAATGCCAGTCGTCTGCAACAGTTCGGACACCAGCTTCATATCGTCTGCTGTCGCATTGGCCCCGGCGGAAACGCCACTGGCTCCTTTGCCGATCAAGGCCGGCGTGTTTGGCATGACTCGAACAATCCTGCTGCCTTCGGGCAATCCCGCGGAAAGCTTCTGCAGAGTAATCCCGGCAGCGACAGAAACAATGATCGGCGATGTCTCGAGGGCCTTCGAAACCGTGGCCAACGCGTCCGCCATGATCTGCGGCTTCACTGCGAGGATCACTACCGTGGCTCCCTTGAGCACACTGGTCAGATCAGCGGAGACGTTAACACCAGCTCCGGTTTTCTCCGCAAACGCCTTTCGAGCGGCTTCATACGGATCGTAGCCGGCGATCTGATCGGGCTTGAGCAGACCTCGGACAAAACCGGCTGACAATGCTGTCGCCATTTGACCAGTACCGATAAACGCAACTCGCTGTGTGGACCAGTTCATAGTCGGGGAACTCGATTCAGAAACTCAGATTGATAGTGGTGTGTTCAGCAACAGGGGCTTCATCGGTGACGCTGTTGACTTCAATGATCATCCCAACCCGAAACGTCAGTGAGGGATTACTTCGTCCGTATCCTACCGTCGGCATCCTTCGCTAGTGCATTTTGACGTTCCGCATTTTGGTCAGGGCTGGAAGCCTGGCACATCCTCTGCCGGTGGCGTGACAGCCTGTTGATTTCATCTCTTCATCAGCCGCAGGGAGTTAGCCCCCGGTTGTTTTTCCTCTTTTTCGCTGTCGAAAACCAGACGCTAACGCGTTCCGGCTGATTAATTCAACAAGCCGTCACACCACCGGCATCGGATTTGTCGGCCCGCCGAGGCTGTGAATTTATTCGTAGGACGGCCTTTTCAGGCCGTCATTGCCACTAAAACGCGTGCGATTTCTACGCCCTGAAAAGGGCGTCCTACATTCTTTCACAACCTCTCCGGGCCTGAATATGCGCACGCGGCCCGCAGTATATCTCAGAGCTGATGGTAACTCTTGTACCACGCCACAAATTTCCTGACGCCTTCTTCAATTGGCGTGCTCGGGCGGAAACCGACATCTCGCTGCAATGCGTCGATATTGGCATACGTCGCAGGGACGTCTCCTGGCTGCATCGGCAGCATGTTCTTTTCTGCTTTGCGCCCCAGAGCAGACTCCAGCGTCTCAATCAGATGCATGAGTTCAACCGGCTGATTGTTACCGATGTTGTAAACTCGGTAAGGAGCCGACGTGCTGCAGTCTTCTGCATCGCTCGCCACGACTTGTGCCGTTGGAATCGTGTCGCTGGTGCGAATCACTCCTTCGACGATGTCATCGACAAACGTAAAGTCACGCTTCATGCGTCCATGGTTGAACACGTCGATAGGCTTCCCCGCCAGGATCGCCTTCGTGAACATCCACATGGCCATATCCGGTCGTCCCCACGGACCGTAGACGGTGAAGAATCTCAGCCCCGTCGTTGGCAGTGCAAACAGATGGCTGTACGTATGCGCCATCAGCTCATTGGCCTTCTTCGTGGCCGCATACAAACTCACCGGATGGTCAACTCGATCTTCGACCGAGAACGGGATCTTCCGATTCGCGCCATAGACGGAGCTGGACGAGGCGTACGTCAGATGAGCCGTTTTCTGATGACGACAGGCTTCCAAAATATTCACGAAGCCTACCAGATTCGCGTCGACATAAGCCTGCGGGTTGGTCAGCGAATATCTGACGCCGGCCTGAGCTGCCAGGTGGATGACTCGATCAAAGCGATGCGTTTCAAACAGTCGATTAATCCCATCGCGATCTTCCAGCGCGAGCTTTTGAAAGCTGAATCCGGAACGCCCCTCCAGCCGAGCCAGTCGATCATGCTTGAGCTGCGGCTGGTAGTAATCATTGAGATTATCAATGCCGACCACGGTGTCGCCACGATCCAGCAGGCGAGCAGCCGTGTGCATCCCGATGAAGCCCGCTGCGCCGGTGACCAGAATATTCGCCATACTCAGTGAATCCGTTGAAATCCGATTGATCGCGAAGCCCGCACTTGAACCAGCAGATCTGTTCGCTTGACGTCTCATAACCGTCAGAACCGTTAAACCGGCTCCTCAGGTGTCATCTGGAGTGTACCTGACGCTGAAACATATGGCCGAAACGAGGGGGCAGTTTCCATCGATCACGGCAGAACTCGCTCGACATGAATCGTACAACCGCGCCGCTGGATATTGAGCCTGATCAGCTCCCAACGGGTAGGTTGGACATTCTTGTCCGACAAACAAGCGACGGGCAAGAATGCCCATCCTACGCCGAAACTACGCAAGCGTAATCAACACCGCGCCGGCGGGCGGTAGTGAAAGCGTTGTCAGGTGACAGTCACCGGTGGCTAGCGCCATTCCGCTCACAGGTCGATCACTAACTCGGTGGCGGCGTTGTCACGGCTTTTTCGACTTCGTCCAGCATCTGCGCACGCCGGAATGGTTTGTAGAGCACGGCCTTCAAACCTTCCTGTCTCGCTTTGACGATCGAATGCGAAGCATCATAGCCAAAGGCCGTCATCATGATGATCGGGACGTGTCCGTTGATCTCACGCAGCTTTCGGAAACATTCATAGCCATTCGCATCGGACAGGCGAATATCCGTCAAAACGACATCGTAGTGATGATTTCGCAGCATCGCACAAGCGGCCGTGGCATTCTGCACAGCTTCGACTTCGCAGCCCATCTGTCCCAGCAGATCATGAGCTTCCTCGCGAGCTGTCGCGTCCTGATCCACGACGAGTACTCGCTTACCCTGCAGCGCTTTTCGCGGCGGGCGAATGGGAGTCGAAGATCCCATCATCCCACCAGTATCACTCGGAGGCGCGACAGTACCAACGCTGGAACTAATCTTGCGAATGCGATCGGCAATCAGATGCAGGCGTTCACAGACATCAGGATCGTGACCAATATATCGATCCAGAATCCAGGTTGCGGCATGCAGAATCTCGTCGGACGGTTCAGCGACTTCACGACGAAGACGATCGGAATTCTCCGTAGCAGCAGTGACTTTCTCGGCGGCTAACAGCTGAAGCTGATTGAGGGAACTGGCGACGACGCGACCAAACAGCGTAAGAAAGTCCAGGTCCTTCTGATTGAACGACAGAGTTCCAGGACTCTCGACATTAAACGTCCCCAGAACCGAATCACGAATGGTCAAAGGCACCGTCAATGAACTGCGAGCATCCGCCGCCCCGCAAATATAAAGCCGGTCATTCTTGGTGTCCGCACACAGGTAACTGCGATTGCTGAACGCCACGAATCCCGTCACTCCGTTGCCTGTTTCGGCAGCGAAGAGTCTTCGAGATGCAGCTTCCGGATCCATGCCGAATTCCAGCAACGGCATCAGTTCCTGCGTCTCGCCGTTCAGAAGTCGAATCTCAAACGTGTCGTAGCCCAGCACTTCCTGAGTTAACTGCAGGATCTGTTCTTTCAGCAAGCAGACTCGTTCTTCGTGAGTCATCGCAGTGACTTCATCCGGAGCCAGATTTCCCATCTCCAGACCGGCTCGATAAATCGCGTCCTGCTTTTGCTTCTCCAGCATCTGCTTGCTGACATCTCGCACGGTCAGAATCATTGCATTATGTTGATTTCCCCCCAGAGAAATCGTCGTGCGAGCCAGTCGCAAGCCGAGACTGCTGCGATCTTCACGACGGACATTGAGCGACGCGGCTTCTCCCGGATTGGCTGGCACCATGACTCGCCGAAGATCCGTCCCGTCAGCTGGCTTGATAACATCCTGCAGTGCCTGCCCAACCAGCACGGCATCGGTCTTTAGCAAGTTACGAAACGTCGAGTTATGCCAAAGCACATTCTGAACTTCATCCAGGAGCACCACACCATCCGGCAGCGCGCTGAAGAGGCCCATGCCGCAGACCTGCATGTCAGACATCAGCCCCGGCTCAGAGCTATCCACGACCATAAAGTCAGCCGAAGAATCCGGCAGCGGGACATCGTTCGCGGAGACGACATCGACCTGCTCACCAGTCAGCTCTTTGATTCGAGGGACAGCGGACCCGGTTCGGCCCATCACCAGCATTCGTTTTCGCGTCGCAGCCACGTCACCTTCTCCGCACTGTGTGAACTGAGGCCGGGCGTTCCTGGGATCCCCTGAAGAGAATTCCTCAAACGTGGCCGCACACAGAATAATCCCTCAAGCCTGTGCCCGCCGCTCGCATGAAATCTTCAGGGGCACCTGACGGATTCTGCCTTGCCCGACGCGGAACCGCAAGAAGGATTCCCGATTCTCAGTTCCAACGACCAGATTAAGCTGATTTCACAAAGGCAAAAAAACGCCGGGTTCGAGCCATCACAGCAGGAACTCCGGCGTTCTGTTGAATCGCCAAAATCAAAGCAAAATCAGCCCTTTGACTGCTCTTTCGCCCACTGATCTTTCAGCGTCACAGTGCGATTAAACACAACCTTTGCAGCCGAAGAGTCGAGGTCGACGCAGAAGTATCCGAGCCGCTCAAACTGGAAGCGATCGCCCGGCTTGCCGGCCCCAAGG
Source organism: Planctomycetaceae bacterium (assembly GCA_044378235.1). Classification (GTDB taxonomy): domain Bacteria; phylum Planctomycetota; class Planctomycetia; order Planctomycetales; family Planctomycetaceae; genus SXXK01. The sequence continues at coordinate 3,560 of JBILXT010000274.1, read as the reverse complement.
GCAGGCTCCAGCATCGCATTGCTGATCACTTTCAGGGAATCCGGATTAAGATTGGACTTCCAGTCGAGCTTCTCATCGGCTACCTCGTCCGGGTCTTCTTTCAGGAACAAATGATCGTACATGCGAACTTCGGCTTTCACCGCATGCTTCGCAGAGACCCAATGCATTGTGGCCTTGACCTTGCGGCCGTCCGGAGCATCTCCGCCCTTAGTCGCCGGATCATATGTGCAGTGAATCTCGGTGATCTCTCCGCTCGCGTCTTTGACCACGTTGGTGCAGGTCACAAAATAAGCCCAGCGGAGTCGAACTTCCTTGCCGGGTGACAAGCGGAAGAACTTCTTCGGAGGATCCTCCATAAAGTCGTCTCGCTCAATATAGAGTTCGCGGCTGAACGGCACCTTGCGACTGCCGGCCGATGCATCTTCCGGATTGTTGATGGCTTCCATTTCCTCGGTCTGATCGTCCGGATAGTTCGTGATGACAACCTTCAGAGGATTCAGGACCGCCATGCGACGCTCGGCCCGCTTGTTCAGATCTTCACGGATGTGATTCTCGAGCACTCCCATGTCCATCGTGGCGTTGTGCTTTGTAACACCGACATAGGCGACGAACGCCCGAATCGCTTCCGGCGTGTAACCTCGCCGACGCAGTCCTCGCAGTGTTGGAATGCGAGGATCATCCCAGCTGTTCACGTGCTTGCCCTGAACCAGCTCCAACAGCCGGCGCTTGCTCATCATCGTGTACGTCAGGTTCAGTCGATTGAACTCAATCTGCTGCGGATGATGAATCCCCAGAGCACTGCAGTACCAGTCGTACAACGGACGATGATTTTCGAACTCAAGCGTACAGATCGAATGCGTAATGCCTTCGAGGGAATCTGACTGACCGTGCGTGTAATCGTAGGTCGGATAGATGACCCACTTGTGGCCCGTTCGGTGATGTTCCGCATGGCGAATGCGATACATAATCGGATCGCGCATCAGCATGTGCTTGTGAGCCATATCGATCTTCGCTCGCAACACATGCGCGCCATCGGCAAACTCACCGGCTCGCATGCGACGAAACAGATCGAGATTTTCCTCGACGGATCGACTGCGATAAGGACTGTCGACACCTGCTTCGGACGCACTACCGCGGCCGTCGCGTATATTCTCCTGGGCCAGACTGCAGACGTAAGCTTTGTCATCGCGAATGAGCTGCTCGGCCCACAGATAAAGCTGTTCAAAATAGTCGGAGGCGTAGAACAGACGATCTTCCCAGTCGAAGCCCAGCCAGCGGACGTCTTCCATGATGGAATCGACGTACTCGACTTCTTCTTTCTCCGGGTTCGTGTCGTCGAAGCGGAGATTGCACTTCCCGCCGTACTCTTTCGCAATCCCGAAGTTCAGGCAGATGGATTTCGCATGGCCGATATGCAGATAACCGTTCGGTTCGGGGGGAAATCGAGTATGCACACGCCCGCCCCATTTTCCGGTCCGCAGATCTTCGTCAATAATCTGACGGACGAAGTCGCGATGAGCAGGTACAGAGGGTTCGTTCATAGGTCCAGTCCGGAAACAGTCATCCTGTGCGGAAGCTGCGTCGAACTGAACAATCAGTGAACTCACAACTCCCGCGATTTGACGCGAAAAATACAAACGAGGCGCGATCGTCGGAAGTCGACCTTTACGAATTGCCAGACTTTGGTCGGCAATGTCACGGTTTCTCACATAATCGGCTGCATAGCGATGTAGAAACCAGCACGACTCGAAGCCGCTGCGCCAGCTTTGCAGTTGCAGATTTTCAGGCGGGGAGAGGCTGTGAAGAAATGTAGGACGCCCTTTTCAGGGCGTCGACATTGCCCGTTCATTGTGACAACGACGGCCTGAAAAGGCCGTCCTACAAATCACTCCAAATCCTCGGAGGGCCGACAAAACGACGAATGTGTCGGCCCTTCAGGCCTGAGTTGCATTAGTTTTTGCAGCCCGGTGGCTCACGCCACCGGCAGAGGAGATGCCGGGCTTCCAGCCCTAACTGCAACGTGCAACTTAGAAAACGCCAGAGAGGCTCCGCATGAACTCTGTGCTGACATTCGCGATATCGCGATTTCCCCGTGTCGCCGAGCTCCCGCCGCGTCTTCCGTTCGCGACTCCGCGCCTTCGCGTGAGAAATGAGTTTCGCTTAAACAGTCTTACGGCCGCCTACTTCGCAAACAAAGCGTCCACGAATCCTTCCGGATCGAACAGCTCCAGGTCGTCCACCTGTTCACCAACACCGATGTATTTGACCGGGAATCCCATCTCCTGACGAATCGCCACGGCCACACCTCCGCGAGCTGTCCCGTCCAATTTGGAGAGAATCAAGCCTGTGCAGCCGATCGCCTGAGAAAAGCTCTTGGCCTGACTGAGTCCGTTCTGGCCGGTTGTTGCGTCCAGAACCAGCAGGCTCTCATGAGGTGCATCCGGAATGATCTTCCGCATGACTCGACGGATTTTTTCCAGCTCATCCATCAGGTTCTTCTGAGTCTGTAATCGTCCGGCTGTGTCGACGATCAGATAGTCAGCACCAATTTCAACAGCCTTCTGGACGCCTTCAAACGCAACCGCCGCTGGATCAGAGTTGCTTTCCTTGCGAACAATCGGACAACCCAGGCGTTCGCTCCACATCGTTAACTGTTCAACCGCCGCGGCGCGGAACGTGTCGCCGGCTGCGAGCACGACTTTATGGCCGTTCTTCATCAGCAGATTCGTCAGCTTTGCGATCGACGTTGTTTTGCCGACACCGTTGACTCCCGCGACCAGAATCACGGTTGGCCCGGAAGCTGCCTTCATGATAGGCGAAAGCGGATTGCTGAGATCCCAGCGGATGCCGTCGTTGCCTTTGAGCAGTTCGATGAGTTCGTCGCGGACCGTTTTCCAGACGGCGTCAACGTCGACCGTTCGACCACCGTGATCGGCCTTCAATCGTGCAGTGATGCGACCAGCGGCGGTCACACCCATGTCAGTGCGGATCAGGCGTGCTTCGAAATCCTGCAGCAGGCTGTCGTCCAGAATCTGACCGGAACGAAACAGGTCGCGAACATCGGTTCGCAGAATCTGCTTCGTCTTTTCGAGCCCACGTTTTAGCTTGTCAAAAAGTCCCATGATCCTGCCTGATGCCGCTGGGGCACCATCCTGCTACAGTAGAATTCTTGATCCCAACAAATCTATACCCCACCGGGTTCACCCCGGTGGTTCACCGGCTTTTGCACCACTCGCCGTATCCACTAAGTCGTGATCCCCGTTCAAGTATCGCGATGCGTAGTGCAAAGGCCTGTTTCCACCGGGACAAACCCGGCGGCGGACTCTGTGGCGAAGACCGTCCGGCCACACTATACCTCACAAATCCGACGGAATCGCTCCCAGGCGTCGTCCCAGCCGTCATTGTTCTTCGGATGAAACTCTGTAATCGATTCAGACCGACGCACCACTTCGCGAATTTCATGCAGCGACGAAATATCGCCAGCTGACATCGCCTGCACCAGCACATTCCCCAAAGCCGTCGCTTCCACCGGACCTGCGATCACCGGAACTCCACAAGCA
>JBILXT010000273.1:0-9722 GCA_044378235.1 Planctomycetaceae bacterium | reverse complement strand
TGGCCTGCGCGTCTTCGATCTTGTCGATGTTGGCGTACAGAACCAACCCATCAAAGTCGGCCAGCGTCTCCGCCGTCAGATCTTCCATCCGGTCCGTATACTTCAGCTCAATGCCTCGAGCTTCCATAACGGGGGCGAGCTCATGAAATCGCTCCGACGGCCGATGATGACCATTATCGCCCATGAAGAGCAGTTTCAGGTCAGCAGCGGTGGCTGCGGACGCAGCCGCGAGAGTAAAGAAGAAGATGACCGAGCGGAGCAACGCAGGGCAAAACAGATTTGGGGTAAGCATTTTAAAGCCCATGGGTCAGGATGCGTGAATACACTAGAGACAGAACTGAGGGACTTGAGTCCAGGTTATCTTGAAACCAGTTGAGACTTCAGCGTGGAAACGGTGTGTTGACGCCGAAGGTAAAAGGCGAATATCGAATAGGCCAAGGACAGTATCGCGGGCCAAAAGAAATGGTGTATCCGCAAAACAAAGTGTTCTAAAGTGGAAGTCGAGTGTCTGTACTTCCAGCAACTGATGCCTGCCACGGCAAAAATGCCTACTGCTCCATGGCCGACAATACGAGCCTCCAGTCGAGTGAGATTCGGGGCGTAATCCCAACCGCCATCTCCAAAGGTGTAGTCACCCGATCCAAACTGATTCCAGTAGACGAGCCCTTTCTGCGGCGGAGTGAACAAGCTGATTGAATAGACCTGATCTGTTATGAATTCCAATTGCCCGAAAGGAGTGGCGGGACAAAGATCGACCCAAAAAAACTGTGCGGCAATGACAAGTGTGACCACACTGGCAAGCAGAAATCGCAGACCAATCAGTACGGCACGTGTCAATGGATGTTTGCTCATTCAGGTAGCTCCACCTGATGCATTCGCCGTACGAATTCACGATTGATTTCACGATCGCTCCATTCAGGGTGAGTGTTTTTGATCGATGTCACAATCATGTGTCTTGCCTGCAGAAACATTCGCTCACCGATCTGAAATCGTTCCAGAGGCGTCTTCCCGCGAAGGATCTCCACCATGTCGTCACTGACGATTTCGATGTGATTGAAGTTGTTCATGCTTTCGCTGCCGCGTGCCTTGTCAAAACTCAAACTGTGGGTTGGACATTCTTGTCCGACTGTGAGTCAACGAGAAGGAATGATCACCCAGCCCCTGATGCAGCCTCGTTGTCGGAGACTAAGTCGTGACGATTTTCCAGATCACCTGGCAACACCTCCAGAGAAGTGATGCACTAAATAGAGATGAGCAACTGAGCAACAACAAAGCACTGAGTGAAGCGCTGGCTGCCAGACAAGTCTTTGTGCATCAAAACGGCGATTGAACCAAGCGAACATACCGGCCAGTTGACACTGGCCGCTCGCCGAAGTCATCACAAACAACAAGTCAATCCTGGAACTATTGAGACAGGACGAGCAGCAGGGAGTCGCCTCGGAGGGCTGACGCCCTGCCGCTCGCCGAAACGCGGACAATGGTGAACTAACCGAGTGTGAACTCCGGCAACCGCACAATCTCACCGCCCTTTAACGCGGATTCGTGAGCACAGATGCCAACGCAGGTCCAGTTCGCAGATGTGACAGCGTTTGGACGTGGGTCGCGATCTTCCACAAGAGCACTCAGCATTTCGTGAACGAGATGCGGATGAGATCCCCCGTGGCCGCCGCCTTGAAGGAACGACAGGTGATCCGCGTCGTGAATCGCTGATGGCATCGTGAACTTGCGAATGGACTCTGGCAGCAGATGAGCATAGTCCGGAATGGTGACCTTTTCAGGAATCTCCGGCTCGGGCTTCTTCGCCGTATGAATCACGTGCGGCTCGTGCTCAATCAGAGTCCACTCGAAGCTCTTCTTCGTGCCGTACACGTCGAAGCTTTCACGATACTGGCGAGCCACATCATACAGGCAGCGCCAGATGTGAGCGGTCAGGTCGGTATCTTTGATTTTGATATGGCAGGTTTCCAGAGCAAACTTGTTGCCAGATTTCTGCGCGATGTCGTCTCGAACAGTTCCGCTGCCGAAGCAGCTGACGTATTCGGCGAGACCATCAACCAGACCAAGGCACGGGCTGACTACGTGAGTCGCATAGTGCATCGGGATCATCTTTTCCCAATACGCCGGCCAGCCATCCATGTCCTGAGGATGTGATGCGGCCAGATGCTGGATCTTGCCGAGTTCACCCTTCTTGTACATCTCTTTGATGAACAGGTATTCGCGGCTGTAGACGACCGTTTCCGCCATCATGTACTTCAGGCCGGTCTTCTTGACTTTTTCAACGATCTGTCGGCATTCATCAACAGTCGTAGCCATCGGCACGGTGCACATGACATGCTTGCCGGCGTCAAGAGCCTTCAAAGACATCCATGCATGGTCGTTGATCGGGCTGTTGATGTGAACGAAGTCGATGTCTTTGTCGGCCAGCACTTCGTCGTAGGTTGTGTATCGCTTGTCGATTCCGAACTGGTCACCGCACTTCTTCAGTTCCGCTGGATCACGACGGCAGATCGCCGCGACGTTTGCATTCGGATGAGCCTGGTAGATTGAAATGAACTCGGCCCCGAAGCCGAGACCAACCATTGCGACATTAAACTGCTTCGCCATCATGTGCTCCTGAAGGTGGGTTAAGAATGCGGGTTCGTTGCGGCCTGCGCTGAGTATCCAGGGGGCGGCTGAATCCTGAGAGAGGCCTCAAGGACAAGGGCACCGCTGAAGTTCTCTGCGAGGTCGTCGAAGATCGTAAAGAGTGTCGCAGATAGTGCCTTCCGGGAAACTCAATCGCCATGAGAAATCGCGCAAAAGACTTGAGTTTTTTTACCGATAACAACATAGTGGCACTGCACAATGTTGGAGGCTTCACGAGATTTCACTCTGCGCGGCCACGATCGAGACTGCTTCATGCATTGAAATCCCAACCCGAAACGTCAGTGACGGATTCCACACGACGCCTCGATTCCTCGCTGACGCTTTTTGGAGTTGTGCGTTTCGGTTAGGGCTGGAAGCCCGGCACATCCTCTGCCGGTGGCGTGAGCCACCGGACGACAAAAAAACACTGCGACTCAGGCCTGAAGGGCCGACACTTCCGGCCTTGTGTCGGCCCTCCGGGCCTGAGATTCCTTATGTTCGCATACCGGTGGCTCACGCCACCGGCATTGGATTTGTCGGCCCTCCGGGCCTAAAAAATCGCAACTTCAAAACTGACGCGTCGGGTTGTGATCGACGGAACTTATTTCGGGACTGCTGCGAGGCGCGGAGAATAGTCAGGTGAAAAATCGCTCTGTCGCACTATTGCTGGAGACCTCCAACGCGTACTCCCGTGGCCTCCTTGACGGCATCATCGGCTTTGTGCAGCAACATCGCCGCTGGTCGGTTTATCTGCCGGAGCAGGAACGCGGTGCAGATCCGCCGGAATGGTTGCGACGCTGGAAAGGTGATGGCATCATCGCCCGCATTGAAACTCATGAGATCGCTCGCGCGGTGCGAGCAACTCGTCTGCCCGTCGTTGATGTCAGTGCAGGTCGCTTCATTGAGGAGATTCCCTGGCTCGAAACTGACGACCAGAAAATTGCTTCTCTAGCGGCCGACCATTTGTTGCAGCGTGGTTTTCGGAACCTGGCGTTCTGTGCTGACCCGGGATTCCAATGGTCTGTCCTGCGGGAGCAGCAATTTGCAAAATCCGTAGCAGAAGCCGGAGCCAATTATTTCCTGCACCAGTCGGTTGCTCGCACGGATCCCGGCTATTCCTGGAATCGTGATCGCAGGAGTCTGTTGAACTGGTTGCGAAAACTTCCTCGCCCCGTGGGCATTATGGCGTGTTACGATATCAAAGCTCAGCAGTTGCTTGCGATCTGTCGTGATGAAGGAATCGCCGTCCCGGATGAAGTCGCGGTCATCGGTGTCGACAATGATCGACGATTGTGTGAACTCTGTGATCCGCCACTATCGAGCGTAGTGCCGAATTCCTGGAAGACTGGTTTTGAAGCCGCTTCTCTATTGGATCGCATGATGGCCGGCGAGAACGTTGGCAACCATCCACGGCTCATTCCACCGCTCGGTGTGCAGACTCGACAATCCACCGATGTACTGGCCATTAACGATCCTGATATCGTCGCGGCACTTCGACTGATTCGCATGAAGGCCTGCGAGGGAATCAGCGTGCAGCAGATCGTCAAACAGATCCCGATGTCTCGACGAGTCTTCGAGAGTCGTTTTCAGAAGTTGGTCGGCCGCACACCGCATGCGGAGATTCTTCGCCTGCGAATTGATCGCTGTCGACAATTGCTGTCGGAGACCGACCTGCCCCTGACAGAGATCGCTCGTGCCGCCGGGTTTCCGCATGCAGAGTATCTGTCCGTCACCTTCAAACGCGAAGTCGGCGAAACACCTCGTGAGTTCCGGAACAATAACCGCAGCTCCCAAAGAAATACTCCGCGCGAGCCAGCCTGAGGGTTGGTCGCTCCTGAGAGAACGATTGCGGATGATCAAAGCAGGGTCTGGTGTGTAGTGCCGGATGAACAGGTCGTCAGCCGGTAAGCAGTAGACCGAAAGTGCAGCTGGAATCTGCGGACGCTGTTTCTCCGACGCCGGATAATCCCGAAGGGTATCGGCAACGAGGACTGTTTTATGGTGGCTGCGGTCGCTGCGGAGTCGCCGCAGCAGATTTGGCGGTTGTCCTTATGAAAGATTACGCAGTTCAATCAGCCTGCCAATTGGAGAAAGCGGCCAGCTATATCTCGCCGTTTTGCCGGAGTGTTTTCTTTCTGGGAAAAATGCTGTGCGAACGAGCGAGAGAATCCGTTTAACAGAGAACGGTATCGACCATGACAGGCATAAATCTCATTAGTTCGACGAACGTGAAAACTGTGAATAAATCATCGCGTTGGCTCAAAGTGCTGCTCACAGTCGTTTCGCTTGCATTCTTCGGGGGCGGTTGTGCCCTTGGGATGGTGGCATACCAGGCTATTCAGGAAGCTCAACAATCTCTGAATTGGCCAACGGCACCAGGAAGAATAACGCGATCGGGTGTTGATGTTTCCGTTCACGTGGAGCGTTCACACGGTGGCGATCGTCGACGTACGTCACGGTCGTATTCGGCTGTCGTTCAATATGAGTTTGCAGTGGCTGGTCGGACTTTCTCCGGTACTCGAATCACCGTCATTAGTGAACAGTTTGGCAGCAAAGCGTGGGCGGAGACAACGTCCGCGAAGTACCCGATCGGTCGAGAGGTAACCGTGTCCTACAATCCCGAGCGACCAGATTCATGTGTTCTGGAGCCCGGGCGTTGGGGTGGAGCCGGGTTTCTGCTGATTCTGGCCGGGATCTTTAGTGTGTTTCCTCCTCTGGTACTTCGAGCCATCTGGTCCAGCCGACCGCTGAGTACGGGGCTTCATCCGGAAACTCAGTCACAACGCATGTTACAGGGGTTGGAGTTTCGCGAACGTATTCTTGCGTGGCAGCCTGGACAACTCGTTCACCTACAACGTGACTCAATCAGCATCCTGACTGTCATCGGCGGCGCGATCATTGCCGGTTTTCTGCTGGGAGCCCTGTTGGGTGCCGTCCCGGCATTGATCTTCTTCTCCGGGCGAGGTCCCGTCTTTATCGGCCAGATCTATTTGGTGGCGTCGGGGGTTCTCACGTTGATCTGTGGGATGTGGCTCTGGCTTGATAATCGGCCGCGAGAAACTCGGATCGACTGGGCGATGCAATCGGTTCATCTCCGTGTAGGTGCATCTCTCTGCGATATCCTGCTGAGTGATATTCAGGAGATTAGTCTGTCTTTGCCAGAACCTGCGAAACAAAAATCTGCCGGTTCCAGCAACACCACGCAGAAAGGTGCAGCTCGGATTATTATCACCGCGAACGGAAAAAGATTCATCATTCTGGAAACGGAATGTGCCCCCGCTGCGATTCGGGCAGTCCGCAATACGCTCTCCGCGATCGCCCGACAACTGGCTGATCCATCCCAGATTCCGGTTGCCAGCATGGACTGACAAAGGCTCCGAGGCAGGGCCGATCTGTGTAACGCGGTTGATTCGTCGCGAATTCAAACGAGCAGTCAGGCCATAGGCGGTTAGATCTGATTAGTCAGCCGACCGGGAGCTCTACCTTTCTATCGTATGCCGATTGTCGTACGCCGTGTACAATGGCTGGCCTTGCTGTGCTGTTTTTGAGCCGTGTCTGGGTCGTTCATGAAACGTGTGCTGTGTATTCGGTTTCCCAACTGGTCGATCCAGTGTCTGCGCCGCGAATTGCGTGAGCAGATGCCGGCAGCGACGGCCCTGGCTCTGCACACACCGTTTGCACCACAGAGCGACGGTAAAGCGAAACCGGGAGATGTGGACGACGATACTCGCTACGTTCGCGCGGTGTTTCCCTCGGCGCGCGGTGGACCGGCGATTGTGGCGGTCTCTGTCGACGCGTGGACTCAGGGAGTTCGTCCCGGGATGCCGCTGGCGGAAGCTCGCAGTATGGCGCAACCGATCGTGCCGAAGCAGGATTCTCGCCGAATCGCTCGAAACCAGCCGCCGCCCAGAATGATCGCGCCGGTCGAATTTCGCGAATGGCAACCATTGCGAGATCGCTCAACATTGCGATCCGTGGCCGAGCTGACTCGACGCTATGCACCAGTGGTAGGACTCGATGAGGTTCCGTTACCGGATAGCCTGATGCTGGACATCACCGGCTGTGCTCCGCTCTTTGGGGGAGAAGCTGGACTGGCGGAGTCACTATTCAGAGATCTCCGTAAAGCCGGCTGGAGTTGTCGTATTGCCATTGCCAGCTCCGTGGCGATAGGGTGGGCGTTGACTCATGCGGAAGGAACGAATCGCCAGGACCAGCCTCGATCTCATTCGCAACATTCAGTCGCAGGGCGGGCTGATTCTCGTCGATCAGGGCCAGGGGCGAATTCGGAATCGACCGCTCACGATCTTCCGATCACGATTGTTCCGGATGGCTATGAACGTCAGGAACTGGCTCGCCTGCCAGTGGCTTCATCGCGGCTTGATCTGAACGACCTGGAGATTCTTTCTCATCTCGGGATTCGCACGCTCGGGCAGCTGTTAAGTCTTCCTCGCGAAGACCTGCCATCTCGATTTTCGGAGTCCGGGGTTCTGCGAGTTCAGCAGCTTGCTGGTGCCGTCGATGAACCGATCGTGCCGATTCCTGAAGCAAATCCGATTACTGCGTTATGGAGTTCAGATGATCCGGCTCAGGGGCTAAACGATATTCGTGCGGTATTGCAGATTTTGACCTCACAGATTGCCGACCAATTAGTGCGGCGTCGAGTTGCCTGCAGTAGTGTGACCTGTCACTTTCGGTTTCCAGATCGAACGCAGATGGCGGTGACGGCCGGCGTTGTGAAGCCGACTCAATCGGCCGAGCTATTGCATGAAGTTCTGTGTCTGCGCGTGGAAACACAGGCGACCTTGTCGGCGATGGAGACTGCGGTAAACGATTCATCGGCGCTGCAGCAGAACAAGGTCGAACCATCGGCGAATGCGGTTTATGAATCGTCGCCCGATAACGCATCACGCTACGGTGTCGCTGCTGTAGAACGCACGATGGAGTTTCTGCTGTCCGAGCCGTTTCATGCCGTACGCATGAATGTCGTCGTGGCGCCGTTGCCTGTGGCGCGTCAGAAGGATCTGTTCAGTCCCGAAGAGCACTTGGTTCCGCAGGAGGAACTAGCCGCTCTGATTTCTCGACTCAGCGGGCGACTTGGCACTGATGCCGTGAGAACTCTGCGCACGCAGCCGGATGCTCGGCCGGAGTTTGAGGTTGTCTCGGAATCTGTCCTCGGAAAAGATCCGTCGTTGATGCGTCAGGCTCTGCTCGATGAAAAGCTGGCCAAATTGACCGAACCGGTTTCGAAATCTGAGCTGTTGATGGGCGAGCAAAGCATTGGGCCACGGATTGTTTCACGTCCGTTGCGTTTGCTGCCAGCGCCAATTCCCATCTCGACGGGCGAGAGACGAAGAAATTTTCCCACACAATTGCTGGTCGGCGGTCGAACATTTCAGCTGCGTCAGTTTTCGGCACCGGAGAGAATTCAGACGGCGTGGTGGACCGATGAGCCTTGTCATCGTGATTACTATCAGGTGACGACTCACTCTGGTGCACGCATGTGGGTGTATCGCGATTTGCATTCGAGCCAATGGTTTCTGCACGGCATTTTCGATTGACGGCGCTGAACGACACCGTGGAAGCAACAGGTGCGCGAAATCATGTGCGAGAGCGTAGCAATTGGAACCTCCTGCGATTAATCCTGAAAGGATCTGAGAGAGTAGCCGGCGGTCGCCCACTGGCGCACCGCCGGTAACTGAACAGGAAGAACACTCATCCTGAAGGGATCACAGAAACCGCGATTCTGGCACCCATTTTCAGGGTGCGTTCTCAGAGGTTTGACGCGAACCGGTGGTTGCGCTTCGCTTACCACCGGCTGCGTTCTTGAACCGCTCCGCGGTGAATCGCAACCAGCTTCCCTCGAAGTTCGAAAAATGCTTTGCCGGCCAACACGACGATTCTGAAACTCGATTTCGCGTAGAGCCCTTATTTCAGGCCCATAATCAGCGTACTCAGTGCAGCGAGATTCATTTACAATACTCCTGATGTTGTCTAGTGCGTCGCACACAGTCCTGTATGAACGAAGGAGCTCCGGTGAGAGCTGTTGTTTTTGACCAGAGCTTACGATTCGATTCCCAGGCCGAACTTCGTAGCGCGAAGGCCGGTGAGATCGTCGTGGATGTGACGAGGGCGGGCATTTGTGAAACCGATCTGCAACTCTGTCAGGGCTATATGGGATTCCGTGGAATTCTGGGGCATGAGTTTGTCGGGATTGCTCGCAGCGGCAAGTTCGCCGGGCAACGAGTTGTCGGTGAGATCAATTGTTCGTGTGGCGTTTGTCCGTTGTGTCGACAGCGTCTGGGAAATCATTGTCCGAACCGCACAGTGGTTGGAATCGTAGCCCACGACGGAGCGTTTGCTGATAGTGTGCTGATCCCGGAGATCAACCTGCATCGTGTGCCCGATCAGATCTCCGACGAAACGGCAGTGTTTGTGGAACCCGTCGCTGCGGCTTGTCGAATTCCGGAGCAGTTACCGTTGCAGGGTGGAGAACGCGTCACAGTATTAGGCGACGGACGTTTGGGGAATCTGTGTGCTCAGGTTTTGAGACATCACGGGTGCAAAGTCAGAGTCGTCGGGAAGCATGATTTCAAATTGAAGATTCTGGCCGATCTTGGCATCGAAGCCCTGAAGCTGGATCAGCTCTCGCTGGACCGGACCAGTGACATTGTCGTGGATTGCACAGGTTCGCCAACTGGACTGGAGACGGCTCTTGGTCTCGTTCGGCCATGTGGAACAATCGTATTGAAGACAACCGTTGCGGCGGATCAGAAGCTTCACATGGCGCCGTTTGTGATCGATGAGATTACGCTGCTGGGATCTCGCTGCGGTCCGTTCGACAAGGCTCTGGATTTGCTCAGTCAGGGAGTCGTCGACGTGGCTCCTTTGCTCTCGGCACGATATCCGCTGGAAGATGCAGAAAAGGCATTTGCGCATGCGATCCGGAAGGATTCGTTGAAGGTTCTGTTTGAGGTCAAGTGACCCCGGAATAACTCGTTGTTCTTGATGGAAATGTGAATGCCGGTCAACAATCGTTTTGCTCACCAGAATTATCCCACGCAGCCCGTCATTGCGCCACGACTCATTGCCCTGCGCTG
>JBILXT010000711.1:0-4266 GCA_044378235.1 Planctomycetaceae bacterium | reverse complement strand
CTGTTCACAGGCAGCATCGACATTGATGAAACGAATGCCATCACCCTCACGGATGTCGACACCGCCAATGGGGCAATCTCTGTCGTCGCTGATGGAACGATTACCGCCACCGATGTGCAGTCTCTCACTGACAACGACGCAAACGACATCACACTCACGGCCGTCGGTGCGACGGCCGATATCCTCGTCACCACGGTCAACGCTGAAAATACCGGGGATGTCACACTCATCGCGGGAAATGATGTGCGCGATACCAACAGTGCGGATGCCAATCTGCTGACCGCCGACGTGCTCACTGTCACCGCAAACAATGCAACCGATGACGCCGTCGACGGAATCGTACTCGACACCACCGTCAACAGTCTCGATGCCACCGTGGCCAATGCTCTGTTCACAGGCAGCATCGACATTGATGAAACGAATGCCATCACCCTCACGGATGTCGACACCGCCAATGGGGCAATCTCTGTCGTCGCTGATGGAACGATTACCGCCACCGATGTGCAGTCTCTCAATGACAACGACGCCAATGACATCACGCTCACTGCTAGCGGCGCAACCTCCGACATTATCGTCACCACGATCAACGCCGGAAATGCAGGCGACGTTATCCTGACCGCAGCCGATGATGTGCGGGATTCCAACAGCGCTGACGCAAATCGGCTGACGGCGGATGTCCTCACTGTCGATGCCGCAAATGCGACCGATGACGCTATCGACGGGATCGTGCTCGATACCACTGTCAACAGCCTGGATGCCAGCGTCACTGGTGGCGCTGCTGGCGGCAACATCGACATTGATGAAACAAACGCCATTACGCTGACTGATGTCGATACCGCGAACGGTTCCATCTCAGTCGTGGCTGGTGGTACGATCACTACTGACGACGTGCAGTCACTCACTGACGACGACAACAATGACATCACGCTCACCGCGAACGGGGCTGCGTCCGACATTATCGTCAATACCATTATCGCGGGGACGTTGGGAGATGTCTCGCTGACGGCTGGCGATGAAGTGCAGGATTCCAACGGCGGTGACATCAACATCATTGCAGATGTTCTCACACTGGAAGCCGTCAACGGCATCGGCAGCAGTGATGCCATCGATACCCGAATCACGTCTCTGCGAGCCACCAATACGACGTCCGGCACAATCGAAGTTGCGGAACAGGCGGCGGGCGGTGATTTGGATCTTTTGGCTGTCCACAACGGTGTCCGCAACGTCACGATTACGACAGCCGATGGTTCCATTCTGGATGGCAACGATTCGGACCTGGCCGCAAATGCTGCTGCGGGGCAAAATCAGATTGTTGTCGTCGACGGACAGAGATTCGCGATTGGTGACACCTTGATTCTTTCTGACGGCGATTCACCAGATGAAACCTTCACGATCACATCGATCGCTGGAAACACGCTGACGCTTTCTGGTAATCTCGCGAGTAATTTCACCACCGCTCAAAACGCCCGGGCTGCTGGCAGAAACATTACGGCCGGAACAGCAAACCTCACAGCCACTGGCGGTAGTATTGGCTCGGCGTCGGCTGATGTATTCAAGGGCACAAATCTGGTTGATCCACTTGAGGTCTTCCTCACTGGTGATCTGAACGCAACGGCCACTGGCAGTGTCGCCATTGAAGGAACGATTGGAGGATCCTCCAACATCACTGCCGCAACGGCATTCCTGCAGTCAGATGGAGATCTGGTGGTTGACACTGTAGCCGGAATCACCAACCTATCGCTGATTGCTGACGCAGATGGCGATGGCAACGGCACATTGACGATTGACAACCCCCTTGCTGTGCTGGCCGTTGCGGGTGATCTGCGAGTTCAGGGAGCCGACGTTGTCGCCACTGACGGCACTATTGACCTCAGTGCTCGGCGAATCCTTTTCATTTCCGGGCAGTCTGAAACCTTTACAGTCACTGGCCCCGCAGCTACGGTGACTCTGGATGCCACGACTTTCGGCAATCTTACGGTGACCAGTAATCTCGATGTCGAACTCGTCGATGTCGACTGCGACAATATCGCGTTTCAATCAACAAACTCGACTGGTAGCGTCTCACTGACGGCGGCAGGGCGAACAATCACCGTTGTTGATGACGTCATCGCCGGTAATGACGGGGCCACGAACAGCACAGGTGGAGTCACACTTAATTCCGCAAACATCGTCGTTCGCGACACGGTACTGGCGGATAATGGCAGCATCATTCTTCAGGCTTCGAATTCGATTACTCTGGAAGTCCTGGCAACAGATACAGATTCCAACGGCCCTTCAAATCCAATCGACATCGACGGTGATGCGACACCCGATGCTGACAACCTTGCCGTGATTTCAACCATCAACGGTAACATCACAATAACGGCAGCCGGGGACACGTTTACTCAGGAGAACGGCCATCGCATTATCGCTGGTCGTGATGCGGTCGCATATTCGTCAAATACAAACGGTCTCGCATCGTCAGCCATCTCCAGCCTGACGAATGCGACTACGGCGAAAGTTGCTGGACAGGCACAGATCACAATTTCGGCCAACAACGACGTCACGATTGCGTCTGTCCAATCGGCCAACACCACTGTGGACGCGGTGCGGATCACCAGCACGAACGCAGCGATCCTTGATGCGGGCGATCTGGATCTTGACATTTTTGCCAACCTCAACGGAGCACTCACAACGCTGCGATCAGCCACAGGAATCGGTGCCGCACATGAGCTCGAAATCAACACGTTTGCCGTCGATGCTGTCAACTCCGGTTCCGGGAATATCCGGCTCAATGAGACCTCCCCAGGCGGTAATCTGATCGTAGTAAATGCAGACAACGCTACGACAGGGTCGATTCTGATCCGAACGGAAAACGGCAGCCTCACCGTCGCCGCCGCCGGATTCGCGCCTTCAAATGGTCTCAGCGACATCACAACAGCCGCAGGAAACATTCTGCTGCAAACAGCGGGTGCGGCGTCTGACATCACCATCAACGCAACAGTCACCAGCAACTCCGGCGAGATTACATTAAACGCTGCTGACGACATCACGGTGAACTCCGCAGTCGGAACGGGATCTGGCGGAACGATCTACCTGCTGTCTGCGAACGGAACGCCAGCTGATGTTCCTGGTCCCAATATCGATGGCATTAATGTCAACGCGACGATTACAACCGTCAGCGGAGATGTTCTTCTCGATGCTCGGTCTGATGGTGGAATTCGTCAGACAGCACTGATCACAAGTACGTCAGGCGATGTCGGGCTGATTTCTGCTGACGATGTTGTTCAGACTGACGCAGGTGATATCTCCACGTCAGGCGACGTTTTCGTCGATGCTGATCAGGACTGGCTGATGTCGGCAGGAACCGTCATTACCGCCGGCAGTGACTTCGAAGGTCGAGCCGTCAATGGAAACATTGATCTCGGGCGGATCAACGCGGATCGCACTGCATTGAACGCAGGTGGGAACATCAGCGATGTGAACGGAGCGACTTTGAATGTGGACGGAGTTGACACGGACGCCGACGGAACGTTTTTGACGATTCGAGCCAACGGGCGAATCGGAAACCACGATAATCTGAACGGCACTCCGTCCGTCAATATCAACGCCATTGATACTCGAATCGACACACTCGCGGCAAACTCAAACGCCGCAGGCCCTGACGCCGGGATTTACATTGAAGAAGCCGACGACCTTATTATTGACACGACGCAAATCGTCTCGACAACCGTGAGCATTGAACGAGTGGACTCCGACACGTTGGAATCCAATGTCTCGGTCGGCCGCAGCTCGGCGGCAAGCGAAGATCTCAATACGCCATCCGGCGGTCCGATTAAAATTGTGACTCTTGCCGGAACAATTACAGTGAATGGAGGCGGTGATGGCATCGGCATCACCACGGAAAACGCTGGTGACATTCTTCTCGAGGCCCGGGGTTTGGGCAGCGACATTGACATCAACGCGAACGTCAATGTCGGGTCCGGCGCGGGTGAACTCACACTCATCGCTGCAGACGACATCCTTCAGGACGCCGATATTCGAACAAACGACGCCAGTGTGTTTCTGCTGGCGACGAATAACTCAGCGGATGCAGTCGCAGGGATCGTGATGGCGTCCGGGACACTTGTTTTTGCTGGTGACGCCAATATTCGTCTGGTGGCGGATAATGAGGGAAGCATTGCGCTGGGATTGCTGTATGCGGTTAGCGGGGATGTTTCGGTCATTGCGGAGGGGAGTATCAGCGACAACAACGGGGCTGCCAGGAATGTTCGCGCCGATGCGCTG
>JBILXT010000720.1:0-2723 GCA_044378235.1 Planctomycetaceae bacterium | reverse complement strand
ATGGAGGCCTGTGCGCTCGGCAAGTTCAACAAGGAAGTGCTGGTCGAATTCACCACGACGACGGCCGGCAAGACCGAGACGTACTTGAAGTGGAAGCTCGAGAACGTGATCTTCACCGGCTACTCGGTACACGGGAACAGTTCGGGCGAGCCGATGCCGAGCGAGCAGGTGAGCATGAACTTCACCAAGATCACCTACACGTACACCGAATTCGACAACCAGAAGGGGACGAAGAAGGGCAACGTGGAGACGAAGTACGAAGTTGGCGCCAACAAGTCCTGATTGGCGGTCCGCGACGTGTCGGGTGGCCGTCACCCCGTGGCTTGGAGCCCGGGGTGACGGCCCCGGCGACCGGGCGGGAGCACATCGGTGGAGGGAATCGTCATGGCCGATACGCGCAAGGGATACGTCAAGTTTGGCGATTTCGAGGGCGAGGCCACCGATACCAAGCACAAAGGCTGGAGCATCATGCACGCCCTGTCGGCACCGCTCACGAGGGCGACCGGCGGTTTCGAACAAAGCGAGCGTGGGGGCGGGGCGACGGCTGTCGGGCACGTCACCGTGGTGAAGGACTTGGATGCCGCCACGGTGAAGATCCAGAAGGCCTGTGTCAGCGGGCAGAAGGTTTCGAAGGTGAAGGTCGATCTCTGCACCGTGGCCGGTGGAGAGACGCAGACGTACCTCTCCTACGAATTGGAGGACGTGATCGTGACGTCCTATGACCTCGAGCACCCCGTCGATTCCAAGGCTCTCCAGCCGACCGAACGGGTGTCGTTCACCTACGGCAAGGTGACGTGGACCTACGGGAAATTCGGGACCGACGGTTCGAGCCAGGGCAAGGTCACCGATACCTTCACCGTCGGGGCTGCGAAGAAATAGGAACAGGGTGCCCGCATGCCGAGCTATTCCCAGGATGGACAGCCGTTGGCGATCGAGACTCCGCTCGGGAAGGATCAGCTGCTGCTCGAGGCGGTTGAAGGGGAGGAAGCTCTCGGGGATCTGTTCGTCTTTCGCCTGGATTGTCTGAGCGTCGCGGAAACGTTGAGCGACACCGCGATCGTCGGCAAGCAGGTGAGCTTCCGGGTGAATGACGCCAGCAACTCCCCCCGCTGGTTCACGGGCTATGTCAGCCGCTTCTCCTGGATGGGCCGTGACGACCTGCTCACACGGTGGCGGGTCGAGGTGGTGCCGAGCCTGTGGTTCGCATCACTCACGACCGACTGCAGGATCTTTCAGGAGAAGTCGGTCCCCGACATCGTCGGGGCGGTCCTCGGCGAGACGTCAGAAGTCTCGCTGTCGAAGAAGATCTCGGGCAGCCACGCGCCGTGGGAGTATTGCGTGCAGTACCGGGAGACCGATTTCGCCTTCGTGAGCCGGCTCATGGAGCACGAGGGCATCAGTTACCACTTCGAACATTCGCAAGGGGCGCTGAAGATGGTGGTCTCGGACGCCAACAGCGCGTTCACAGACTGCAAGAATGCCGAAGTCGAGACAGCCCAGGGGTTCGGGGCCCCTGCTACGGCCGGTGTGATCACGAACTGGCGGCATGAATACGCGTTCCGTCCCGGAAAAGTCGTGCAGAACGACTACTCCTTCAGCGACCCCGCCGCCAGTTTGCTTTCGACCGGGAACGGCAAGTCGACCTACGCGGGCTCGGCCAAGGCTGAGCTTTTTGAGTATCCAGGCTTCTATGACAAGAAGCCGGCCGGCGACGAGACCGCCAAGGTGCGAATCGAGGCGGAGGAGGCCGCAGCGAGCGTCGCCTCCGGCAAGAGCACCTGCCGCAGCTTTTCACCGGGGTACACGTTCAAGGTGAAGTCGCACCCGAATTCCGCGGAGCGTGGCAAGAAATATCTGCTCACCAAGGTGGCCCATCGGGCGAATATTCGCGGGGCGTACGAGGCGTCGTCCGGGGGGGGGGCGGCGTTCGAGTACGAGAATTCGTTCGAGGCTGTTCCCGCGGATGCCGTGTGGCGGCCTGTCCGCAAGACGCCTTGGCCGGCGGGCACGATCCAGACCGCTCTGGTCGTCGGTCCCTCGGGTGAGGAGATCTACACCGACAAATACGGTCGCATCAAAGTGCAGTTTCACTGGGACCGCTATGGCAAGAAAAACGAGCAGAGCTCCTGTTGGATCCGAGTCTCGCAATCGCTCGCCGGGCCGCAGTTCGGAATGCAGTTCATTCCCCGTCTTGGCATGGAGGTCGTGGTTTCGCACCTCGACGACGATCCCAACCGGCCGCTCGTGACGGGGGTGGTCTACAACGGCACCAACAAGCCCCCTTTCGATCTGCCATCGAAGGCGGCCCAGAGCGGACTACAGACGCGGAGCACGAAGGACGGTGCGGTCGGCAACGCCAGTCAACTCATCTTCGACGATACGAAGGGAGCGGAAATGGTGACGCTGCATGCCGAGAAAAACTTCAAGCGGACGGTCGAGAACGACGACACGCTCGAGATCGGTTTCGTCGCGAAGGACAAAGGCGACCGCTCGGTGAAGGTCTACAACAACCTCACGGAAGAGATCGGTGCCAGCGGCTGCAGCGCCGGGAACAGAACGCTCACCGTCTACAAGGACAACACCACGACGGTATCCACCGGCAACGAAAAACACACGGTCAGCAAGGGCGACGCCGCGTTCGACGTCACCCAGGGCAACCACACCGTCACGGTGGGAGGAAAGCAGTCGAACACGGTCGGCAAGGGGCATTCGCTCGTCGTCTC
>JBILXT010000680.1:0-2747 GCA_044378235.1 Planctomycetaceae bacterium | reverse complement strand
TGGCATCGGTCTTGTTCCACGGTGCCGGGCTGGCTCTTGCAGCGGTTGGCGTAGTTCTCTGGTTTGGCCGGCCTCTATGGGGATTCCTGAGAAGTCTCAATCACCTGCGAGTTCAACATCCCGAACGTTTGTTCCGGGCTTCACTGGTCAGCAGTGGACTCATGGGCGTACTTTTCGCCGCACTGTTTGGGCTGCCATCGCCAGTCATGACCACGGCTCCAGGAGTTGTCGATTTCACAGACGGCGAAGTTGTCCGCGCCGAGACGCCCGGGTTTATTGAAGCGATCCATGTCAAGAATGGCCAGGTCGTTAATGCCGGCGATCTGCTGCTGACACTCAGAAATGAAGACGTAACGACCAAACTGCTGGATCTTCAGAAACAGTTGGCTCAGCAGGAACTGCGAGTTCAGACGGCTTCCGGCGAACATAATCTCGGCGCGCTGAATGTCTTCCAGGGAACTCGCGAATCGTTGTTGCGACAGTTGCATGAATGCCAGAAGCAAAAAGACGGTCTCGAGATTCGCGCAGGGCGGTCGGGACAAGTAATTAGTCGCGATCTGCACAACTTGTCTGGAACCTTCGCCAGTGCCGGCATGGAGTTAATGACAATCGGCGTTGAAGAGGACAAAGAGTTGAAACTGTCGATCGGTCAACGCGATCTGTCGATTGCAGCTGGGCTGGTCGGGCAATCTGTGAAAGTGCGCATCGGGACTCACGACGCGGTCAGGGCCACGTTGGTGCGAGTGAACCCGCGAGCCAGCCGTTCAATTCCTCATCCATCTCTGGCCGCGACCAATGGCGGTCCCCTGGCTGTATCGCAAATGGATGAGCGAGAATCTGCCAGCAGCAAAGATCGACTGCGATTGACCGAACATCGGTTTACAGCTGTTGTTGAATTGCCCGACGAACAGGCCACCGCCTTTCGCTGCGGCGAACGTGGCACCGCTGCCCTCGGATTGCCTCGCGGATCTCTGGGTACTCACTTGTGGCGATCCGCGCACGACTGGCTGGATGCACAGTTGGCATCCGTTGATACGAGAAATCGTGAGTAAACCGCGAACCTGGTGAAGTCAGCCTCAGCCCAGGATTGGCAGCATCATGCTGGATCCGTGCTGAACCTCGCGAGTCACAATCGAACCCATCAGCGTAGTGCTGGTGCAATCGTGAATCTCGATTTCTGCGTTCGTGCCGATCAGGCGAGGATTCCCGTCGAACACGACGATGCGGTCACACTCTGACCGCCCCGTCAGCTGCATCGCCAGACGTTCGGCTTCTGGTGAGGAATGCTGAATCGTTTGCGGTTCAGCATCATGATCGTGGTCGTGATCATGCCCATGATCGTGAGCATGCGCCTGCCCAAGAATCGGCAGGCTTCCAGCAAACTCCGATGGCTGACTTTCCCTCACTGCTCGACGAGCGGCCGATTTGCTGGGACCTTCAACCAGCACTTTCACGCGGCGGCCGATGAACTCGGCATTATCTTCTTCGCTGATCGCATTCTGCAGATCAAGCATCTCATTGTTGCGTCGACGTTTGACTTCATCAGGAATATCGTCTTCGAACAGCTCAAACGCCTTCGTGCCTTCGCGTTTGCTGTACTTGAAGATAAAGCTGTTCTTAAATCGGCACTCACGAATCAGGTCCATGCTCTTCTGGAACGACTCTTCGCTCTCACCGCAGAATCCAACAATAAAGTCGCTGGAGACTGAGCAGCCGGGGACATGTTCGCGAATCCGCTGCATCATGTCACGGTACTCCTCGACCGTGTACCCTCGCTTCATCCGCTTCAGAACATCATTGCAACCAGACTGCAGCGGCACGTGCAGATACTTCATGACCTTAGGAAGATCACGCACAGCCTGCAGCAGGTCGTTGGTCATGTCGCGAGGAAAGTTCGTGATGAAACGAATCCGCTCGATGCCCTGGACATCACTCAGCTGACACAGCAAATCTGACAGCCGCACAAGACGACCGTCTTCTGTGTACTTGTAGCTGTTAACGGTTTGCCCCAGCAGCGTGATTTCTTTCACACCCTGATCGGCCAGCACGCGAGCTTCCCGGACAATATGTGCCGGCGGACGGCTCTGTTCCGGACCACGAGTTGCGGGGACGACGCAGTACGTACAGAACTTATCGCAGCCGATCATAATACGAACAAAGGCCTGAAACGGCGTTGGTCGCATTTCAGGATCACGCAGCGGATCATAGCTCTGGAAGCTGTCGGAGACTTCTTCGCGAGAACCTTCGCGGCGGCCAAGGCTGACAGCCTTGACTTGTGTTCGCTCTGCGGCTTCGCGAGTTTCGCGGATCAGACGAGGAATCTCGGCTAGCTGTCCAGTCCCTACAACAAGATCTACATACGGAGCCTTCTGAAAGATCAGATCCTGATCCTTCTGAGCCATGCAGCCCATAACCCCAATCACCTTCTGCGGCCGTGTTCGCTTGCTGAACTTCAGCCGTCCCAGAGCACTGTAAATCTTGTGCTCCGCGTGTTCGCGCACGCTGCAGGTGTTGAACAGAATTGTGTCCGCATCCTTTGGATTGTCGGTCAGTACATAGCCATCCTTGCGCAACGCGGCCACGACCAGTTCGCTGTCCAGCATGTTCATCTGGCAGCCAACAGTTTCGATGTAGAGTCGCCCGTTATGTTCAGGATTTGCAGACATGTGACAATCAATGAATTCTGAGGACTTGTGACATCAGGCGAGCGGCAGGGCGTCAGCCCTCCGAGTGCGTTGTTGCTCGGA
>JBILXT010000719.1:0-2749 GCA_044378235.1 Planctomycetaceae bacterium | reverse complement strand
AGGAGATGCGACGCGGAGACCATGCTGGCCCAGTCGACGCGGGGCTGGAAGCCAGGGTTCCCCGCGCCTGGCAGCGTCCGGCGGAAGAGGATCTTCCCCTCACCCGTGGCCAACCCTTCGGCGACGACGATCTCTCCTCCGCGCCCGAGGCCGTCCATCCCCTCGGTGAACACCGATCGCCCACTGTCGGGATCATGGTCGAGGAGTTCGAGCTTCTTGCCCACTTCCCATACCGGATCGGCGCGCCGCTGCTTCCAGTCGACGAGGTAGATCCGTCCCTTGGCGTCGTTCGGCTGGGTGATCACGTGCCGGCCGACCGAGACGAGGATCTTGCTGCAGGCGGCATCAGCCGGCTTCGGAGCGGAGACGGCGTCGTAGGCATCGATGTCGCAGACGGGGACCGAGCCAAGCTCGGCGACGGCGACGAAATTGAGGGGATCGGGCTCGAAAACACCTTTCACTGGATCGGTGCCAGGATCGATGGAGCGGCCCGTGTCGGGGAGGGACTTGTTGGCGCCGGCAGATTTCGTGGGATCGCCACGACGGAGTCCGCGACGTTCGCGTTCGGGCACCACGACCACCGGTTTCGGCGTGGTCGCCTTGTCGACGTACTCCTGGTCCGCCTGGCTGAGCTTGGCAAGCGGAACGGAGATCTCCTTGCCGTCACTCTTCCTCAGCCGCACCGCTCCGTCGGTCCGCTCGATGAGTCTCGCCCGGACCTGAAACGATCCGCTGGCGTCCTTCCACAAACGCAGTTCGTGGTCGGGGGTGTCGTCGGCGATCCCGGGGGCGGCGACAACGGCCAGAAAGACCGCCCAAGCGACGGCCCGGAGGATTGCCACGAGGCGGAGCGGAGCGGCGCTGTGAGGACGCATTGGGGGCTCCCGAGAGGAGTCGCCCGACCATCGACCCACGCCGGCATGGCACCGTGCCAACGCCGCGAGTCCGAAAGCGACCCCCCTCGATCGAGCGTAGCAGCCGTTTCCCGCGGCAGCAAGGAACACGGAACGGCGAGTTCCCAAGGGAAACAAAAAAACTCCGCCCGGGACTTTGGGTCCCGGGCGGAGCTCACTGGCCGAAGTCGGGCAACGGTTCTTCCGTCTCGACCTTAGATCACGGACTTCACTTGGCGGAGACGGTCCGGCTGACCTGGACCATCTTGCTGGTCTTGCGAGCAGCAGAGGCTTCGATCGTCGGGCTCGACTCGATCACACCGACCGCACCGCAGGCCGGGTCGCTGCAGCCGTTGCCGCATCCGTTCCCAGCACCACACCCGGGCTCGGCACCGCAGCCCGGCTCGACGGCGTCGCCGCAGCAGCTGCTCGTGCAGCTCTTGTGGCAGCCCTTCTTGCTGTGGAGAGCCTTGAACAACCCACCGAGGATCGAACCCTTGCAGTGCTTCTTGCGGGGAGCAGCGGTGCACCCCGAGTCAGCACAGCCGTTGCCGGCACCGCAAGCCGGTTCCGCACAGCCGTTGCCGGCCGCACATCCGGGCTCCGCACCGCAGCCGCAGCCGTTGCCAGCCGCACAGCCGGGCTCGGCACCAGCCCCACCGAGGCAGCCGTTGCCGGCGTCGCAGGCGGGCTCAGCACCGCAGCAGCTTGCGCTGGTGCAGCTCGAGTGCTTCCGCTTGCAGCCGTCGAACAGCCCCTTCAGACCACCGAACAGCGAGTGCTTCTTGCGGCACTTCGGGGCAGCGGTGCAGCCACCGTCCGTGCAGCCGTTGCCAGCGTCGCAAGCCGGTTCCGCACAGCCGTTGCCGGCCGCACATCCGGGCTCCGCACCACACCCACCGAGGCAGCCATTGCCGGCGCCGCACCCGGGCTCACAGGCATCGGCACAGCCGTTGCCAGCGCCACAGCTGGGCTCCGTGCACGACGTGCCACCCTTCTTGCAGCCGAGCATCCGGTCAAGGATCTCGAAGCCGAAGGACTGGCTACAAACCGTCACGCCGAGGACCAGCGCACCGAGGAACAACATACGCTTCATCGAGCCACATCTCCTTTGCTTGTGGATCACGCGAGAGGTTTGAGGTCCCGATCGCGAGGCTAGGTCACCCCGAGGAGTGATCCACGAACTTTCCCGCGACAGGCCTGTCGAGCCATTCCGTGACTCGATTCATGGCAGGTTGCTGTCGCCCCCTGGTTGCCCGACGGGCACAGTGATGCCCCGGGGGACACCACGGGGTATCGGACGGCCGGCGAAAGCGGCTTGAGTGTGCTCCAAGTTTTTTGTGCGCAAGGACTTGTGGTGACTGCTGGGCAAACTTTGCACGGTGTTTCGAAGGGGTAAACCCTGCGGCCCGAGGGCCTACAACCGGCACATTTTGACACGCAGATTCACCCCTACCGGCACAGCTTCACGCCGACCCCGTCGTCGGTGGCAAACCGTTACGGTTGTGATGCCGTCGCCGGTGTTCGTTGACAGGGTCTTCCCTCCCCATACACTCTTCCCCCAGACGTTGGTGCCCCTCCGCCGCACGTCAGTGACGGAGGGCTCAACAGGGAACCCGGTGCGATTCCGGGACGGCCCCGCCGCTGTGACCGGGTGTTACAACCGTCGTCATCGATGCCATTGCGTTTTCCCCGTCGCCGAAGGGCGGGGGTGGACGCGAGAAGGCGAGGACGGGTGGCCCGGGAGTCAGAAGACCTACCAATCGTCCCCAGGAGCGCGTGATTGCTGCGAGGGCGGCACCACGGGCACGCCCCGCACGCGCGGGGCGGTATCGGAAGGAAGTCGGCGGAGTCCC